>NZ_JAPZLD010000013.1:0-240216 GCF_030182635.1 Amycolatopsis ponsaeliensis | reverse complement strand
GGGGGCCCCCCGGGTCCCCCCCACAGCGGGGCCCGGGCGGGTGGGGGGTTAAAACCCGGTAAAAACCCGTTTTACACACCCCCCACCAGCCGCGGCAGACCGCTCGGCCGCGCCGGATGGTGGCAGCCGATGACCGTGCACTTCGTCGGCGCAGGACCCGGGGCCGCCGACCTCATCACCGTGCGGGGCCGGGACCTGCTCGCCCGCTGCAGCGTCTGCCTCTACCCCGGCAGCATGACCCCGCCCGACCTGCTCGCGTACTGCCCGCCCGAAGCAACACTGATCGACACCGCCGGCCTCAGCCTCGACGAGATCGTCGGAAAGCTCGTCGACGCACACAAGAACGGCCACGAAGTCGTCCGGCTCTGCTCCGGCGACCCCTCCCTCTACAGCGCCGTCGCCGAGCAGGCCCGGCGGCTCGACGCCGCGAACGTCCCCTACGCCGTCGTGCCCGGCGTGCCCGCCTTCGCCGCTTCGGCCGCCGTGCTGAAGCGGGAACTCACCGTGCCCGAGGTCGGGCAGAGCCTGGTGATCACCCGCGTCCAGGCGCGGTCCACCAAGATGCCGCCCCAGGAAACCCTCGCCGCCTTCGCCGCCACCGGGGCGACGCTCGCGCTGCACCTCGCGATCAACCACGTCGAGCGCGTCACCGAAGAACTCGTCCCGCACTACGGCGAAGACTGTCCCGTCGCCGTCGTCGCGCTCGCGACCCAGCCTGGGGAGACCGTCGTGCGCGGGGTGCTCGGCGAACTCCCCCGCCTGGTGCGCGAAGCCGGGATGACGCGCGCCGCCACCATCTTCGTCGGCCGGGTGCTCGCCGCCGCGGGCTTTCCGGACAGCTTCCTCTATTCCAGTGCCCGTGACCGGGCGAACCAACCGGAGTCGTTGTGACGGAACTGCGCTGGGGCCTGCTGGCCGCCGGGACCATCGCCGCCCACTTCGCCGCGGGCGTCGACGAGAGCAAGCACGGCACGCTCACCGCCGTCGCCGCGCGCAACGGCGACCGCGCCCGCGAGTTCGCCACCCGCTTCGAGATCCCCAAGGCCTACGGCAGCTACGAAGACCTCCTCGCCGACCCGGACATCGACGCCGTCTACGTCTCGACGCCGCACGCGCTGCACAAGGACTGGGCCATCGCCGCGGCCGAAGCGGGCAAGCACGTCCTCTGCGAGAAGCCCCTGACCCTCACCGCCGCCGACGCCGAAGAGGTGATCGCCGCCGCCCGCGCACACGACGTCTTCCTCATGGAGGCGTTCATGTACCGCCTGCACCCGCAGACGCGGCGGCTGGTCGAGCTGATCGCGAGCGGCGCGATCGGCGACGTCCGCGCGGTCGACACGACGTTCTCCTTCGACAGCAACCCGGAGGAGACGGCCCGGCTCGGCGACCCCGCGCTCGGCGGCGGCGGGATCCTCGACGTCGGCTGCTACTGCACGTCTCTGGCGCGGCTGGTCGCCCAGGCCGCGACCGGCCAGGACGTCGTGGAGCCCACCGAGGTCAGCGGGATGGCCCACCTGAGCAAGCAAGGCGTCGACGAGTACGCCACCGGCCTGCTGCGCCTGCCCGGCGACATCCTCGCGACGATCTCCTGCGGCATCCGGCTGACCCGCGAGGACGGCATCCGCGTGTTCGGCACGCGCGGGCAGCTCCACATCCCGCGGCCGGCGTGGATCCACCCGCTGCGCAAGCCCGGCGTCTCCCGGATCATCCTGACTCCGGCCGACGGCGAGCCCGAGGTCATCGAGGTCGAAGCGACCCAGGGTGTCTTCGCGCGCGAAGCGGACCACGTCGCCACGCACATCGGCGACCGGCAGGCACCCGAGCTGACCTGGGCCGAGACGCTGGCCAACATGCGCACGCTCGACCGGTGGCGCGAGGCCGTCGGCTACGGAACTGCGCAGTGATCCTCATCCTCGGCGGCACCGGCGAAGCGCGAAAACTCGCCGAAGACCTCGTAGAACGCGAAGTCCGCGTCGTGTCTTCGCTGGCCGGCCGCGTCGCACGGCCGAGGCTCCCGGTCGGCGAAGTGCGCGTAGGCGGCTTCGGCGGCCCGGAAGGTCTCGCCGCCTGGCTGCGCGAGAACGACGTGAAAGCCGTCGTGGACGCGACGCACCCCTTCGCCGAGCGCATCGGCGCGAACGCGGCGAACGCGGCCGAACAGACGCGAACTCCCCTGCTGAGGCTCGCCCGGCCCGGGTGGGAACCGGGCGAACGAGACGTCTGGCACTGGGCCGACGACCTCGAAGACGCCGCGAAAAAGCTCCCCGAGCTGGGCAAGCGCGTCTTCCTCACCAGCGGCCGCCAGGGTCTCCCCGCCTTCGCGCACCTCGACGACCTGTGGTTCCTGATCCGCTGCGTCGACCCGCCCGAGCCGCCACTACCGCGCCACCACGAGCTGATCCTCGCCCGCGGGCCGTACGAAGTAGCCTCCGAGCGCGAGCTGCTCGCGAGGATCGACGTCCTGGTCACCAAGGACTCCGGCGGCCCGCAGACCAGCGCGAAGCTGACAGCGGCGCGCGAACTGGGCAAGCCCGTCCTCCTGGTCCGGCGGCCGGCGAGACCGAGCACCGAAACCGCCGAGACCGTGCCCGAAGCCGTCGAATGGGTCCTGAACCGATGATCGAAGAGTTCTACGAGGTCCTGCGCAAACGCCGCGACGTCCGCGGCGAGTTCACCGGCGAGCCGATCCCCGAAGCCACCCTGCTGAGGATCCTCGAAGCCGCGCACGCCGCCCCCAGTGTCGGGCTCACCCAGCCCTGGGACTTCGTGCTGGTCGACGACCACGCCACGCGCGAGACGTTCGCGAAGCACGTCCACGAGGAGCGCGAGGTCTTCGCGGAGCAGCTCACCGAAGACCGCGCGAGCACCTTCGCGAACATCAAGATCGAGGGCATCCTCGAGGCGAGCCTCGGCATCGTCGTCACCTACGACCCGGCCCGCGGCGCGCCCGACGTCCTCGGCCGGCACGCCATCGCCGACGCCGGCCTCTACTCGGTGTGCCTCGCGATCCAGAACCTGTGGCTCGCCGCGACCGCCGAGGGCCTCGGCGTCGGCTGGGTCAGCTTCTACCGCGAGCCGTTCCTCGGTGAGCTGCTCGGCGTCCCGGACGGCATCCGGCCGGTCGCGTGGCTCTGCGTCGGGCCGGTGAGCAAGCTGGAAACGGTGCCCGACCTGGAGCGCCACGGTTGGCGCAGCCGCCGTCCCCTGGCCGGGGCGCTCCACCACGGGCGCTTCACCCCGCGTGACCCGGGGGTTGCGTCAGCCGCCGACGTCTGACCCGTTAGCGTTGCGCCGATGCGTCTGATTGCCGTAGCGCTGGGGCTGCTCTCGGCCTTGTGCGCGCTGGCTTTCCCCTTCCTGCCGGTGGTGCAGGACACGGCGGAGGTCGTCTGGCCGACCGGCAGCGACACCCGCTCCGTCAACGCGCCCTTGACCGGGTACTGGGCCCAGGACCTGCGCGCCGAGCTGCCGTGCGCGGCCATCCGCTCGGTGGACGCCCGCACGACCGGCCCCGGCCTGCTCTTCGCCACCGTGCCGGACGGCCGCACCGACCCGAAGGCCGGCAAGGGCGTCGGCCTGCAGCTGCGCATCGACAACGGCGTGCTGCTCGCCTCCAGCCAGGGCCAGCAGATCGCCCAGCAGCCGCTCCCGGCCGAGAAGTGCGACGTCGAGCTGGACGTCGACGCGACGCAGATGACCCTCGCCGTGGCCGGGACGCCGGTGTTCCACGCGAACGGCGACGTCCGGCCCCGCGTGATCGGCATCTACTCCTCGATCAACTCGAGCAAGGACCCGATCGCCGGCCTGCACGTCTCGGTCGTGCCGGACACGCGCTACCAGACGTCGCCGACCGCGCTGAAGATCGGCGTCGGCGTGCTCGCCGTGCTGTCGCTGATCGGCTGCATGATCACGGTCTGGCGCCGCGACTCCGGCTCGGCGAGACGCGCGCCGCGCTGGGCGCCGGTCGGCTGGTGGCGGCTGACGCTGCGCGACACGACGGTGATCGCCGCGCTCGGCGCGTGGGTCTTCATCGGGCCGGTGACCTCGGACGACGGCTACATCCTGACGATGGCCCGGGTCACCGAGCAGACCGGGTTCCTGACGAACTACCACCGCTGGTTCGGGGTCGCCGAAGCGCCGTTCGGCTGGTACTACCACGTGTTCGAGCTGATGGCGCACGTCAGCGTCGTGCCACCGTGGATCCGGCTGCCGTCGTTCCTGCTCGGCGTGCTCAGCTGGCTGCTGATCAGCCGCGAGGTGATGCCGCGCCTCGGCACCCAGATCCGCACCAGCCGCCCGGCCAGCTGGGCCGCGGCGACGGTGTTCCTGATCTGGTGGATGCCCTACAACAACGGCGTCCGCCCGGAACCGGTCGCCGCGCTCGGCTCGCTGCTGGCGATCTGCGCGGTGGAGCGGACGCTGGTGACGCGGCGGCTGCTGCCACTGTGCCTCGGCCTGATCGCGGCCGGGTTCACCCTGGCCGCGACGCCGACCGGGCTGATCGCGGTGGCGCCGTACCTGGTCGCCGCGCGCCCGCTGTTCAAGCTGATCCGCCAGCGGGCGAACGAAAACGGCTGGCTGCCGGTGCTCGCGCCGGTCGCCGCGGCCGGGCTGCTGGTGCTGGTCGTGGTGTTCGCCGACCAGACGTTCGCGACCGTCCAGGAGGCGACCCGGATCCGGACCCAGGTAGGCCCGAACCTGTCGTGGTTCCAGGAGCTCGCGCGCTACCAGCTGCTGTTCGCCGACCTGCCGGACGGCTCGGCACCGCGCCGGTTCCCGGTGCTCCTGGTCGTGTTGTGCACCGCCACCTGCCTGGTGATGCTGCTGCGCCGCGGCCGCATCCCCGGCGCGGCGCTCGGCCCCGCGCGCCGCCTGATCGGCACGACGGCGCTGTTCTTCCTGCTGCTGGCCCTGACGCCGACGAAGTGGACGCACCACTTCGGCGCGTTCGCCGCGGTCGGCGCGTCGATGGCGGCGCTGGCCGCGCTCGCGACCAGCTCGACCGTGCTGCGGTCCAAACGCAACCGCGCGGCCTTCCTCGCCGCACTGCTGGTGGTCGCCGCGCTCGCCGCGACCGGGCCCAACACGTACTGGTTCGTCTCGCGCCTCGGCGTCCAGTGGACGAACGTGGCGCCGTCGATCGGCGGCATCGGCCTGTCCACGATCCTGCTGGTGGCCGCGGCCGTCGCCGGGATCTACGCGTTCGTCGAGAACGTCCGCGCGCACCGGCCGGGCCTGCCGGCCCAGCCGCAGGAGGGCAGGCTGCGCGCGCTGCGGCTCGGGTCACTGTCGCTGGTGGTGGTCTGCGGCCTGGTGGCGGGCGGCGAGTTCGTCACGATGGCGTGGGCGATCCACAACCAGGCCGGCAGCTACAGCCTCGGCGCGGCGAACATCGGGCACCTGTTCGGCAAGAGCTGCAACCTCTCCGACCACGTCATGGTCGAGCGCGACGCGGCGACGAGCATCCTGCACCCGCAGGCCGAGCAGCGGACGGTCGCGGAGAAGCCCAAGGAGCCGGACTCCCCACTGCCGAACCCCGACCAGGACAACGGCCGCGTCCAGACCGGCTTCCACACCCGCGCGGTCGACGACAAGGACCCCCTGGCCGAGCCGCCGCACGGGTTCACCCCGGAGACCGTGCCGATGTGGTCGAGCTACCTCGACCAGGAGACGCGCGCGGGCCGCCTGCGCAGCGACTGGTACGCGCTGACGGAGAAGCCGGCGGACGGCCAGATCGTGGTGGCCACGGCCGGCGCGGCCCGCCGCCCGACGTCGGTCAGCCTCGACTACGGCGTCAACACGCCGGAGGGCGTGAAGGTGCTGCGCAGCCAGTTCATGCTCCCGCCGGGCTCGGGCACGGGCGGCTGGAACGACACGCGCATCAACCTGCGCGACCTGCCTGCGGAGACGAACGCGGTCCGCATCAACATCGTCGACAACGACCTGACGGAGGACGGCTGGATCGCGGCGTCGGCCCCGCGCGTCCCGACGTTCACGACGCTGACGGACAAGATCGGCTCGAAGCCGGTGTACGTCGACTGGCCGGCGTCGTTCGTGTACCCGTGCGTCCAGCCGGTGACGTCCCACGACGGGATTTCGCAGGTGCCGGAGTACCGCATCACGGCGGGCGGCCTGGCGGACGAGGCGGAGTGGGCGTCCTCGACCAACGGCGGGCCGATCGGCTGGCTGGAGGAGCTGGCCGAGGAACCCGAGGTGCCGAGCTACCTGATCGGGCAGCCGAGCCAGTCGTGGGGCCAGCTGCTGCAGATCGAGCCGTTCACCGAAGGCATCGCGCCGACGGTGGTGCACGGGGAGAAGACCGTGCCGGGGTGGTGGTCCCCGGGACCGGGCCCGAGCCAGCCCAACGGCAAGGACCCGACGCGCTAGCCTGCGCTCACGTGCCGAGCAGTTCCGGGGCGATGATCTCCTCGACCGTCCACCGACGCTTCGACAGGCCCTGCTCGTGGTGGTAGCGCAGGAAAGTGTCGAGCTCCGACCGGTTCGCCGACACCCCGTACGGCCACCAGTCGTCGCCGAACAGGCGGTCGTTCTCCTCCATCAGCGCGTTGACCCACGGCAGCATGACCGGTGCCTCGTAGAGGCGGCGGAACCTCCGGTAGCGGTCCGCGCCGGTCTCCTTGGCGTCGTGGAACGCCGTGTAGACGGCCCGCGCGAGGCCGGGGTTGGCGTCCAGCAGCTCCCGCCGGGCCACGACCGTGTGCATGATCGGGAAGTTTCCGGTCCGGCGGTAGTAGTCCCGTTCGAGCGGTTCGTAGGCGGGGAACAGCCGGGTGATGTTCGGGGAGCCGTCCAGGAACGGCTGCGGGACGTTGGCGGTGAACAGCGCGTCGATCTCGCCGCGCTCGAGCATGCCCGACAGCGTCCGGCCTTCGGGCGCGGTGGTGATGTCGAGACCGTCCGGGTGCGGGTGGCTGGTGAACTCGAACGGCGGCGCGGGGTGGTCCAGCCCGCCGATCACCCACCGGTTGGCTTCGGGCTTGAAGCCGTGCTCGTCGGCGAGGATGCCCTTCATCCAGACGCCGGGGTCCTGGCCGTAGACGCCGAACTCGCCGATGGTCCTGCCGACGAGGTCGGCAGGCCCGGTGATGCCGCTCCCGGTATGGACGAACACGGCCGAGTGCCGGAACAGCCGGACGGGAAAGGCCGGGATGGCCACCAGCGGTGTCCCTTGGTCCAGCGCTCGCAGGAAGAAGGTCAGCCCGAACTCGGACACGTCCACCTCGTTGCGCACCAAGCGTTCGAAGACCTCGGGCAAGGTCGCCGCGGTCGACATCGTCGTGCTCGCGACCCCGTCCACCGTCACCGATCCGTCGAACAAGGCCTCGGTGTTGTCGTAGCGAAAACTCCCGATCCGCAAGTCCATGTCGCTCCTCTCGTCGTACTTCCGATCATCACGGCGAGTACGACGGCGAAGCCAACACCGATGCGGTTCAGGCGATACCGGACCGGTATGACGTCCACGCGGTACGGCGCTGGAGCAGGAACCCCGCGCGCTCCAGGTTGGCCACGCTCGGGGAGCCCGGACGAGCCGTCGCCACCGCCAGGGTGCAGCCCTCCGCGGCCGCCGCCACGAGGCGGCGGCGCAGCAACGCCGGCTGCGCGCCCCGGCCGCGGTACTCGGGCAGGGTCGAAGCCGCCCCGAGGATCGCGACGCCGCCGTCGATCGTCATGCCCGCGGCGGCGATCGGCGTCTCCCCTTCGCGCACGACGAACCGGCGCATGATCGGGAGCCGGTGTTCGGCGGTCATGAACGCGGCGACCGGGCCGTGGGCCTCGAACCCCGCCAGCAGGACCTGCAGGAACGTGTCTTCGCCGACCGCTTCCGGAGCCGGAGCCGACGTGGGCTCGAGCTGCCGCACGGCCAGGATGCGTTCACCCGCCGGCACCAGTCCCGGCACCGGCAGCCCGGCCGGCGCCACCACGGTCGGCTCCGCACCGTCCCTGTCGGACTGCCGCAGGAAGCCGGCCACGGCGGGCAGCGTCTCCGGCGTCACCCCGGTCACCGTCGACAGGTACCCGAGCGCGGGATCCGTCGCCTGCACCGCCAGCAGGCCCGCGTGCTCCCACGCCCGGAACCGGCCGGGCACGCCGGCGGCCGACGCCGCGTCGCACGCCAGCGCGGTCCGGCGGTGCAGGGCAAGCTCCGCCCGGCGCACGTCGGACGTCAGTAGCTGCGCGGAGTCCACACCACGCCGTCCTCCACCCGGGTACGCGACGAACCCACGATCAGCAGGCAACGCATGTCCACTGTGGACGGATCCAATCCGCCCAGCGTCGTCACGCGGATGTCTTCCTCCGGGCCGCCGACGTCCCGGGCCACCACGACCGGCGTCTCCGGGGTGCGATGGCGCAGCAAGACAGAGCGGGCGTCCGCCAGCTGTGTCGTCCGGGAGCGCGACGCCGGGTTGTACAGCGCCAGCACCAGGTCGGCCGCTCCCGCCGCGTCGAGGCGCTTCTCGATGATCTCCCACGGCTTCAACCGATCCGACAGCGACAGCACGCAGTAGTCGTGGCCCAGCGGCGCGCCGACGCGGGACGCCGCTGCCTGCGCGGCCGTCACACCCGGGACGATCCGGACCCGCACACCCGCGCCGTGGCCCGAAGACACCTGTTCCAGCACCGCCGACGCCATCGCGAACACCCCCGGGTCGCCCGAGGACACCACCGCGACCCGCGCGCCCGCCGCGGCCAGCGACAACGCCTCCACCGCCCGGTCCGCCTCGACGCGGTTGCCGGACGCGTGCCGCCGCTGTCCGGCCTTCTGCGGCACCCGGGCGACGTACGGCCCGTAGCCGACGATGTGCTCCGCGGCTGCCAGCTCCGCGGTGGCCTCGGGCGTCAGCCACTCGGGACCCGCCGGGCCGAGCCCGACGACGACGACTTCGCCCGTGCCCTCGGCAGCCGGAGCGGGTTCGGGTGCGGGCGAAGTCCGTGACGCATAAGCCGGCGAAGGCAGCAGCGCCAGGGAAAAGTACGGCACCGAAGCGGGATCCACGTCGGCCAAGGGCTCGATCCGCTGCTGTCCCCAGGTCGCGCGCTCGACGTAGACGGCGTCGTCCAGTTTCCCGGCCTCTTCGAAGGCCTCCCGCACCGAGCCGAACGTGCGGCCCAGCTTGAGCACCGCCGCCGCGTCGGTGTCCGCGAGCCGCCGGGCCAGTTCGGGCGCCGGGAGCGTGCCTGGGAGCACCGTGAGCACCTCGTCGCGCTGCACCAGCGGGCGGCCGAGCACCGACGACGCCGCGCTCACCGACGTCACGCCTGGCACGACGACTGCGTCGAACCGCCCGGAAAGCCGTTCGTGCATGTACATGTACGAGCCGTAGAAGAACGGGTCGCCTTCGCAGAGCAGGACGACGTCGCGTCCCGCGTCGAGGTGCTCGGCGAGCCGCTTCGCGCTCAGCTCGTAGAAGTCCGCAATAGCACCTTCGTAGCCGCCGGGGTGGTCGGTCGTCTCGGTCGTGACCGGGTAGACGAGCTTCTCCTCGACCTGCCCCTCGCGCAGGTACGGCTCGGCGACCGACCGCGCGATGCTCCGCCCGTGCCGCGCGCAGTGGTACGCGATCACCGAAGCTTCGGAGATCAGCCGCGCGGCCTTGACCGTCATCAGTTCCGGGTCGCCGGGGCCGAGCCCGACGCCGTAGAGCGTCCCGGTCATTCTTCGACGCTCGCGAGCGCGTTGATCGCCGCGACGGCCATCGCGCTGCCGCCCCGCCGTCCGTGCACCACCAGGTACGGCGCCGGCGCCCGCTTGGCGAGCTCCACTTTGGACTCGACGGCGCCGACGAACCCGACCGGGACGCCGATGATCGCCGCGGGCGCGCCGACGCCTTCGTCGAGGATCTCCAGCAGGCGGAAGAGCGCGGTCGGCGCGTTGCCGATCGCCACGACCGAGCCGGGCAGCTTGTCCCGCCACAGTTCGAGGGCCGCCGCCGACCGCGTGGTGCCCATCCGCTCGGCGAGCGCCGGCACCCGGGTGTCCGAAAGCGTGCACACGACTTCGTTGCCCGCGGGCAGGCGGCGCCGGGTGACGCCGCTGGCGATCATCTGCGCGTCGCACAGGACCGGTGCGCCGGCTTCGAGCGCGGCGCGGCCGGACTCGACGACGTCGAGCGTGTAGCGCAGGTCGTCGACCAGATCGACCATGCCGCAAGCGTGGATCATCCGGACCGCCAGGCCCGCCACGTCGTCGGGCAGGATCGCCAAGTCCGCCTCCTCGCGGATCGTGGCGAACGAGTGCCGGTAGATCTCGGCACCGTCCCGCAGGTAGTCGATCACAGCTTCCCTTTCAGCTCGTCGAACGGCACCCACCGGCCGTCGACCCGATATCCGTCCGCTTCGGCGACAACGTCCACATGGGACTGCGACGGCTTCCCGCACCGCCGTTCACAGCCGGAGAAGTGCGCGCGCAGGCCCGGCCGGAAGACGGCGTCGGCCCGCACGTCGGCCCGCGACTTCGCGCAGCCGGGCCGGCCGATGCACGCGCTCGTGCCGAGCGGTTCACCACCGAAACCGAGCCGCTCGAAGACATCGGCGGGCGCGTCCGGCAGCACGAGGGACTTCCACGGCGTGACCAGCGCCGGGCCGATGTCGGCCAGGGCCCGCACCTGCGCGGCGCCGAACTGCCCGAACCGCGGCACCACGCCCGCGGCGGACCCGGAGATCATCCCGGCCGGCACCGGGACGTCGGCACGCGGCACCGGCGTCCCGCGCCACGCCGGGTCGTCGAGTTCGGCGACGCGCCAGGCGGATCCGCGTACCCGGCCGAACTCCAGCGCGACGTCGATCAGCGCCGTCACGGCGTCCGCGCGAGCGACCCGGCGTCCGGTGTCGCCGCCCGCGAGCAGCAGCGTCCCTTCGGCAGGGCCGGTCGCGCGCCAGCAGACGTCGGCGCCTTCCCCGGCGACGTCACCGCGGCCGTCGTCGAAAGCGAAGAGGAAGCGTCCCGGCAACGAGGCCAGCTCGGGGATCGAGCACAGGAGCAAGTCCAGCCCGGCGGCCAGGCCCCGGACGTCCGCGAGCCCGCCGGTCAGCCCACTCAACGGCGAGGCCAGGACGTTCCGGACCCGTTCGTGGGACGGCGACGGCAGCAGGCCGGCGTCGGCCAGCCGGGCCGCGAGCCCGGGCCGCGTCACCCCGCGCAGCTGGACGTTGCCGCGGGAAGTCAGGTGGAGGTCGCCGTCGCCGCACGCTTCGGCGCAGTCGGCGAGCGCGCGCAGCTGCGCCGCGGAAATCGCACCGCCGGGCAGCCGGACCCGCGCCAACGGGCCGTCGGCGGCGTCGTGGGGAGCGAAAACACCCGGGCACGCGTCGGCTCGCGCACGTGCTGGGGTCGGCATGAGGTCACTGTAGCTGGCGGTTCTCCGGCTCCTGAGGGTCCGAACGCGGCCGGATGCGGGCGATCCCGCGGTCCAGGTCCACGTCACGCCGGGGTGGCGCGCCATCGGCGTCCTGCTCGACGAGCATCGACATGGTTTCCCGGTGTTCCAGCTCACGCCGCTTGGTGCCGTAGAGGAACGCGGTGGTCTCCTCGATGTAGGTGGCGGACAGCCGGGCCTTGAAGCGCGACCCGTTCTTGCGCGGCCGCAGTTCGATGGCGGCCATGACCAGCAGGATCACGACGCCGCCCGGGAGAGCCAGCCCCAGCCAAGTACCCATGCCCGGCGAACCGGATGACCGCCGGTCAAGTTCCCGGCGCAGCAGAAGTCTGATCGAATATAGTACGTGTGCTACATTCGATCGCATCAGTCCGATGGGGGTTGGCGATGAGAGATCGAGCAGTTCCCGTGGTCCGCGTTCGCGGGCTGCGGATGCGGTACGGCACGAACGACGTGCTCCACGACGTCGAGTTCGAGGCCCACCGGGGCGAGGTCGTGTGCCTGCTCGGGCCGAACGGCGCGGGCAAGACGACGACGATCGAGATTCTCGAGGGCTTCCGGATGCGGTCGGCCGGCGAGGTGAGCGTCCTCGGGGCCGACCCGGCGCACGGCGGTGAAGACTGGCGGGCGCAGCTGGGGGTCGTGCTCCAGTCCTGGCGCGACCACGGGAAGTGGCGGGTGCGGGAGCTGCTCGCGCACCTCGGCCGGTACTACGCGCCCTACTCGACGCCGTCGCACCCGCGGCCGTGGGACGCCGACGAGCTGATCGCGGCCGTCGGGCTCACCGAGCACGCGCAGAAGAAGATCAAGACGCTCTCCGGCGGCCAGCGCCGGCGGCTCGACGTCGCGATCGGCATCGTCGGGCGCCCGGAGCTGCTGTTCCTCGACGAGCCGACGGCGGGCTTCGACCCGGAGGCACGGCGGGAGTTCCACGACCTGGTGCACCGGCTGTCCGACGAGCTCGACACCACGATCCTGCTCACCACGCACGACCTCGACGAGGCCGAGAAGCTGGCCGACCGGATCCTCATCCTCAACGGCGGGCGCATCATCGCCGACGGCTCGGCCGACGCCCTGTCCCGGCAGATCTCCGGCGAGGCCGAGGTCCGCTGGACGGTCGACGGCCAGCGCTTCGTCCACTCGACGACCGAAGCGACGAAGTACGTGCACGACCTGTTCAAGCAGCACGGCGAGGCCGTCGCGGACCTCGAGGTGCGGCGGGCTTCGCTGGAGGACACCTACATGACGCTGGTGCACCGCGCCGAGACCGGCGGCGAGACGGAGCTGGGCCTCCAGGAGGCGGGTGCGCGATGAACGCCCAGACCGCCGCCCTGCGGGCCGGGGTGGCCCGCGGCTGGATCGAGTTCAAGCAGACGTGGACCAACCGCGACGACGTCGTCGGCCAGTTCGTCTTCGTCGCCCTCTTCCTCGGCACGCTGTTCTTCATGCGGAACGCGACCCTGCCCGGCACCGGGTTCTCGCTCGGCGCGGCCACCGTGCCCGGCGTGCTCGGCGCCGGGATCGTGTTCAACGGGCTGAACAGCACGGCGGGCTACCTCGCCATCGACCGCGAGGACGGCACGCTGCTGCGCGCGAAAGCGACGCCGAACGGGATGCTCGGCTACCTGGTCGGGAAGACGACGGCAGTGGCGATGGCGCAGGTCACCGGCATCCTGCTGGTGCTGGTCCCGTGCCTGTTCCTGTACTCCGAGCTCGCGCCGGACGGCCTCTGGTCGTACCTGAACCTGCTGTGGGTGCTGGCGCTCGGGCTGACCGCCACCCTGCCGCTCGGAGCCGCGCTGGGATCGCTCACCAACAGCCCGCGGTCCATCGCGCTGATCACGCTGCCGATCATGGGCCTGGGTGCGATCTCGGGGATCTTCTACCCGATCACCGCGCTGCCGGGGTGGGTGCAGGACATCGCGCAGGCCTTCCCGATGTACTGGCTGGGTCTCGGGATGCGCTCGGCACTCCTGCCCGACAGCGCGGTGATCGTCGAGATCGGCCAGTCGTGGCGGCCGTTGCCGACCCTGGCCGTGCTCGTCGCGTGGTCCGTGATCGGATTGGCCATGGCCCCGGTGCTGCTCCGCCGCATGGCGCGGCGGGAAGCGGGTTCGTCGGTGGCCGAACGCCGGGAGAAGGCCATGCAGCGTGTGGGGTAGCAATGAGTGAGGTCGTCTACAACCGGATCGCGATGCTGCGCGCGGAGCGGTCGATCTCGCGGCGCCAGCTGGCGGAGGCACTCGGCGTGCACTACCAGACGATCGGCTACCTGGAGCGCGGCGAGTACAGCCCGAGCTTGTTCGTGGCACTGCGGATCGCGGAGTTCTTCGAGGTCCCGCTGGAGGTCCTGTTCTCCACCAAGCCGTTCCCGCGGCTGGGAGAGCAGTCCGCCTAGGGCTTCGTGAGGTCGGCTTCGACGAGCGCCCGGACGACGTCGCCGCGGCGGTCCTCCCGGACGGTCCGGTTCAGCTCGACGTGCAGGAACGGCGCGGCGCCGGTGGCCCGGCCCTGGACGTTCGTCGTCCCGGCCAGGCCCCGGCACGGCTCGGCCCACGCCCGGCAGACGCGGAACCCGGCCTCGTCGAGGCGGTCGGCCGCGCGGCGGGCGGCGTCCCCGGCTTCGGCGGCCCCGGCGGAGAGCACGACGTCCGCCGTGGCGAGGGTGGTGTCGTTGAAGCCGTGCAGCTGGACCTGGGGCAGGCCGCGCCGGGCCAGCAGCGTGGCGACGACGTGGAAGACGGTCCCGGTGTCGTGCGCGGGGTCTTCGCGGCGGCGGTGGGCCCCGCCGACCGCGAGGATCGCGCCCGGCGTTCGCTGGAAGAGGTCGAGGCCGATCAGCTCGGTCCGCAGGTCGGACGACGCGTGCGGCGCCTCGACCACCAGCGACGGCGGCGCGGACCGGTCGATGGCGTACAGGCCCCAGGCGCGCTCGGAGCCAGGCTCCTGGACGGCGAGCGAGTCGTCCCGCACCGAAAACCCCAGCTCGCCGAGGTCGTGCGGGGCCCGGTCGAGGAGCGCGGCGAACCCGGCTTCGGCCGCCGCCAGCTCGTCGGCGGTCGCCCGGCGGTAGCGCTGGCGGCTCGACTGGGCGGCGGCGAAGTCGCGGAGGAAGGCTTCCAAGCCGCCAGGTTACCGAGCGCCGGTCAACGTCACCTTGACGCACCTCGACCGGCACCGGAGAGTGGAGCCGATACCCACGCGTCGGCAGGTGGAGGAACCCGGTGAGAGTCCGGGGCGGTCCCGCCACTGTGACCGGAGAGATCTCCGGGAGCCAGGAACTCCGGCCGGCGCGCCCGTCTACCCGGGGCGCGGACCCCGAGGAGGAACCTCGTGATCCTGCTTCTGTCCACTTCGGACACCGACCTGCTCAGCGCCCGTTCGGCCGAGGGCGAGTACCGCCTGGCGAACCCCGCGCGGATCGGCGTCGCCGAGCTGCCGGCCCTGCTCGACGGCGTGCGCATCGCGATCGTCCGCATCCTCGGCACCCCGCGGACCTGGCAGGAGGGCCTGGACACGCTGCGGGCGTCGGGCGCGCACGTCGTCGTCCTGGGCGGGGAGCAGACGCCGGACGCCGAGCTGATGAAGCTCTCGACCGTCCCGGCCGGCATCGCCGCCGAGGCCCACGCCTACCTCGCGCAGGGCGGCCCGGCGAACCTCACCCAGCTGCACCGGTTCCTCTCCGACACGCTCCTGCTCACCGGCGACGGCTTCGAGCCGCCCGCGCAGCAGGCCGCGTGGGGCATCCTCGAGCGGCCGTCGCTCGCCGAAGGTCCGGTCATCGGGATCCTCTACTACCGGGCGCATCACCTGTCCGGGAACACGAACTTCGTGCACACGCTTGCCGACCAGATCGAGGCCGCCGGCGGGCGCGCGTTGCCGATCTACTGTGCTTCGCTGCGTACGCGCGAGCCGGAGATGATGGCCGAGCTGGGCAAGGTCGACGCCCTGCTCGTCACCGTGCTGGCGGCCGGCGGGACGCGGCCGTCCGAGGTCGGCGCCGGGGGCGACGACGAGGCGTGGGACGTCGCCGAGATGGCCGCGCTCGACGTCCCGATCCTGCAGGCGCTCTGCCTGACCAGCGACCGCGAGACGTGGGCGGCCAGTGACGACGGCCTTTCGCCGCTCGACGCCGGGAACCAGATGGCCGTCCCGGAGTTCGACGGGCGGCTGATCACGGTCCCGTTCTCGTTCAAGGAGCTGGACGCCGACGGCCTCCCCCGGTACGTGCCGGACGCCGAACGCGCGTCCCGCGTCGCGAAGATCGCGCTCGCGCACGCCCGCCTGCGGTACACGCCTCCCGCGGAGAGGCGCATCGCGCTGATGCTGTCCGCGTACCCGACCAAGCACTCCCGCGTCGGCAACGCGGTCGGGCTGGACACGCCGGCGTCGGCGATCGAGCTGCTGCGGCGGATGCGCGCGCAGGGCTACGACCTGGGCGCGGACGCGTTCCCGGGCGTCGACCCGACCGGCACCGACCAGCCCGACGGCGATGCGCTGATCCACGCGCTGATCGCCGCGGGCGGCCAGGACCCGGAGTGGCTCACTGAGGAACAGCTGTCCGGCAACCCGATCCGCGTGCCCGCCGCGCGCTACCTTTCGTGGTTCGAGGCGCTGCCGGCCGACCTGCGCGAGGGCGTGGAGGAGCATTGGGGCCCGGCTCCCGGTGAGCTGTACGTCGACAACGGCGACATCGTGCTGGCGTCGCTGCGGAGCGGCAACGTCATCATCATGATCCAGCCGCCGCGCGGGTTCGGCGAGAACCCCGTCGCGATCTACCACAACCCGGACCTGCCGCCGAGCCACCACTACCTGGCCGCGTACCGCTGGCTGGAAGAGGAGTTCGGCGCGCACGCCGTCGTCCACCTGGGCAAGCACGGGTCCCTGGAATGGCTGCCGGGCAAGACCGCCGGGCTTTCGGCGTCGTGCGCGCCGGACGCGGTGCTCGGGAACCTGCCGCTGGTGTACCCGTTCCTGATCAACGACCCGGGCGAGGGCGCGCAGGCCAAGCGGCGGGCGCACGCGACGATCGTCGACCACCTGATCCCGCCGATGGCGCGCGCGGAGTCGTACGGCGACATGGCGCGGCTCGAGCAGCTGATGGACGAGCACGCGAACATCGCGGCGATGGACCCGGCGAAGCTGCCGGCGATCCGCGCCCAGATCTGGACGCTGATCCAGGCGGCGAAGCTGGACCACGACCTCGGCATCGACGAGCGTCCGCACGACGCGGAGTTCGACGACTTCCTGCTGCACATCGACGGCTGGCTGTGCGAGGTCAAGGACGCCCAGATCCGCGACGGGCTGCACATCCTGGGCGCGGCGCCGGTCGGCGAGGCCCGCGTCAACCTCGTGCTGGCGATGCTGCGGGCGTCGCAGATGTGGGGTGGCAAGGAAGGCGCGGTGCCGGGGCTGCGGTCGGCGCTGGGGCTGAAGGAAGACGCGTCGACGTCCGAAGTGGACGCCGTCGAGAAGACGGCGCGGGAGCTCGTCCAGACGATGGAGATGCGCGGCTGGGACGCCACGGCGGTCGAGTCGGTGGCTCCGGACGCTTCTGTCGCCCGAGTGCTTTCCTTTGCGGCCAACGAGATCGTCCCGCGGCTCGCGGGCACGTCCGCCGAGCTCGACGCGGTGCTGCACGCGCTCGACGGCGGCTACATCCCGGCCGGGCCGAGCGGATCGCCGTTGCGCGGCCTGGTGAACGTACTGCCGACCGGGCGCAACTTCTACACGGTCGACCCGAAGGCGATCCCGAGCCGGCTGGCCTGGGAGACCGGGCAGGCGCTGGCGGATTCCCTCTTGAAGCGCTACCGCGAGGACAACGGCGACTGGCCGCGGTCGGTCGGGCTGTCGGTGTGGGGGACGTCGGCGATGCGGACGTCCGGCGACGACGCGGCGGAAGTCCTGGCGCTGCTGGGCGTCCAGCCGGTGTGGGACGAGGCATCACGGCGGGTGACGGGCATCGAGGCGATTCCCCTGTCCGAACTCGGCCGCCCCCGCATCGACGTCACGATCCGCATCAGCGGGTTCTTCCGGGACGCGTTCCCGCACGTGATCGCGCTCATGGACGACGCGGTGCGGCTGGTGGCCGCGTTGGACGAACCTTTCTCGGAAAACTTCGTCAGGGCCCACGTTTCTTCCGACTTGGCCGCGCACGGCGACGACCGCCGGGCGACGACGCGGATCTTCGGCTCGAAGCCGGGAGCGTACGGCGCGGGTCTCCTGCCGTTGATGGACAGCGGAAACTGGCGCGACGACAAGGACCTGGCGGAGGTGTACGCGGTCTGGGGCGGTTTCGCGTACGGCCGCGACCTGGACGGCCGCCCGGCGCGCGAGGACATGGAGAGTTCGTACAAGCGCATCGTGGTGGCGGCGAAGAACACGGACACGCGCGAGCACGACATCGCGGATTCGGACGACTACTTCCAGTACCACGGCGGGATGATCGCAACGGTCCGCGCGTTGACAGGCACGGCCCCGGCGTCCTATGTGGGCGACAGCACCTCGCCGGACGCCGTCCGGACACGAACTCTGGGCGAGGAGACGGCCCGGGTGTTCCGGGCCCGGGTGGTGAACCCCCGCTGGCTGGCGGCGATGCGCCGTCACGGGTACAAGGGCGCGTTCGAGCTGGCGGCCACAGTGGACTACCTGTTCGGCTTCGACGCCACGGCCGGCGTCGTCGGCGACTGGATGTACGAGAAGCTGACCGAGTCGTACGTGCTGGACGAGGTGAACCAGGAGTTCCTGCGGCAGGCCAATCCTTGGGCGCTGCGGGGGATCGTGGAGCGGTTGAACGAAGCGGCGGACCGTGGGCTGTGGGAGGAGCCCGATCCGGAGCTTCTGGCTCGCATGCGTGAGGTGTACCTGTCGCTGGAGGGCGACCTCGAAGCGGAGTAGCTCGGAAACGCCCGGGAAACGCGGGCCGGAGTTGGGTGGCGGGCATGATCACCGCCGCCCCTCCGAAGACCCGCTCCTGGGCGCTTCCGCTCATCTGCCTCGGCGCCGCCGTGCTCTACGCCTGGAAGATCGGCGACGGCCAGCTCGGCAACACCTACTACTCGGCCGCCGTCAAGTCGATGACCGGTGGCTTCACGAACTTCCTCTTCGGCTCCTTCGACCCCTACGGCGTCGTCACGGTCGACAAACCGCCGATGGCCCTGTGGCCGCAGGCGATCTCCGCGCTGATCTTCGGCTTCCACGGCTGGGCGCTGCTGCTGCCGCAGGTCCTCGAAGGCGTCGCGGCGGTCTTCCTGCTCCACCGCACCGTCCGGTTGTGGGCCGGCGAGAACGTCGCCCTCCTGGCCGCGGCGATCCTCGCGCTGACCCCCGTCACCGTGATCATCGACCGCGACAACAACCCCGACACGCTGCTCGTCCTGTTCCTGGTCGCCGCCGCGTACGCGCTCACCCGCGCGCTCGAAGACGGCCGGAAATGGCTGTGGTGGTGTGCTTTCTTCGTCGGCTGCGGATTCCTGACGAAGATGCTGCAGGCCTGGATCATCGTGCCCGCACTCGTCCTCGCCTACCTCGCCGGGACGAGCGGGCCGCTCAAGCGCCGTCTCCTGGACGTCCTCGGCGCCGGCGCGGTCCTGGTCGTCTCGTCGTTCTGGTGGATCGCGCTCTACGACTGGTGGCCCGGCGCCAAGCCGTACATGGGCGGCAGCGAAGACGGCTCCGCGTGGGACCTCGTCTTCGGCTACAACGGCTTCGGCCGCCTCTCCGGCGACGGCGAGGGCGGCGGCATGATGATCATGCGCAACGGGCAGCAGACCATGTCGTCGTTCGGCGGCGACCCCGGGCCGGGCCGGATGTTCAACGACCTCGTCGGCGGGCAGATCTCCTGGCTGCTGCCGCTGGCGCTGCTCGTCCTGGTCGTCATCGGACGCCGGTGGCGCGACGCCGGCTGGCTGCTCTGGGGCGGCTGGCTGCTGGTGACGACCGCGGTCTTCAGCTTCGCCGGCGGCATCTGGCACCCGTACTACACGACGGCGATGGCCCCCGCGATCGCCGCGGTCGCGGCCGCCGGGCTCGCGCTGCTGTGGCGCCACCACCGGCGGACCCTGCTCCCCCTCGCCGTCGCGGTGACCGCGGCCTGGGCGTTCGTCCTGACTTCGCGCGACACGACGTACTACGGCTGGACGCGGTGGGCGGTGCTCGGCACGGCCCTGCTCGCGATCACCTGGCTGGCGGTGGCGCCCCAGCAACGCGCGTTTGTCGCCGCGCTGGTGCCGCTGCTGCTCACCCCGGCGGTGTGGTCGTTCGCCGCCGCGCAGAGCACGTCCGCCGGGACGCTGCCCGCCGCCGGGCCGGCCGGCGGTCCCGGTGCTCCCGGCGGGCCCGTCATATCCGGCGGTCCGGGTGGACCAGGTGGACCGGGCGCGCAGCCTCGGCTGATGATCGCCGGGGGCGGCGACGGCACCGCCACGCTGTCGGACGAGCAGCGGCGCATCCTCGACTACGCCCGCCGGAACGGCACCGAGATCACCCTCGCGGTGAACGCCGAAGCGAGCTCGGTCGCGCCGTTCCTCATCGACTCCGACGCGACGGTGATCGGCATGGGCGGCTTCGGCGGCCGCGACAACGCGCCGTCGGTCGCGCAGCTCGACCGCTGGCTGGCCGAGGGCAAGCTGCGGTTCGTGCTGAGCAGCGGGGGCACCGTCCAGGGCCTGCCTTCGCGCAGTCCCGTCCAGGACGAACGCCGTCGCTGGATCGAGCAGCACTGCACGACCGTCGATCCGGCGGCGTACGGCGGCCGGTCCGGCCCCGGCGACGGGCCGGTGCGCATCGGCGGCGCGGACACGCTCTACCAGTGCCGCTAACGGCGAGGAAACACCGGCGCGGCGATCATGGCGGCATGCGGGTCCTGGTGGTGGAGGACGAGCCGATGCTCGCGGACGCGATCGCGGAGTGGCTGCGCGACGAGTCGCACGCGGTCGACATCGCCCACGACGGCGGCGCCGCGCTCGACCGGATCGCCGTGCACGACTACGACGTCGTCGTGCTCGACCGGGACCTACCGGTCGTGCACGGCGACGACGTCTGCCGGCGGGTGGTGGCGTCCGAGGCGGCGACGCGGGTGCTGATGCTCACGGCGGCGGTCGAGGTCACCGACCGCGTCGCCGGGTTGTCCCTCGGCGCCGACGACTACCTGACGAAGCCGTTCGCCTTCCCCGAGCTGGCCGCGCGCATCCAGTCGCTGGGGCGGCGCTGCCGGCCGGCCGCGCCGCCGATCCTGCGCCGTTCCGGCGTCACGCTCGATCCGGCGCGCCACGAGGTGTTCCGCGACGGGCGCTACCTCCCACTGTCCAAAAAGGAGTTCGCCGTGCTGGCCGAGCTGCTGCGCGCGGACGGCGCCGCCGTGTCCGCGGAACACCTGCTGGAGAAGGCGTGGGACGAGCACGCGGACCCGTTCACCGGTGCGGTCCGGCTCACGATCCTCAAGCTGCGGCGCAAGCTCGGTGACCCACCGCTGGTGGAGACGGTCACCGGGGTCGGCTACCGGCTCCGATGAGCCTCCGGCTGCGGCTGACCGCGCTCTACGGTGGCCTGTTCCTGCTGGCGGGCGGGGCACTGCTGGGCGTCACGTACCTGCTGTTCACGCAGCAGGTCGGGCGACGGGTGACGTTCATCGCGGGCACGGCGTCGCCCGGCCTGCCCTTGCTGCCTTCACCGGAGTCCCTCGACGAGCAGGCGCGTCAGGTCCGCGAAGCGGCGGCGACGTCGCTGCTGACGCAGGGGGCGATCGCGCTCGGCGGGGTGGCGGTGCTGGCGGCCGGGCTGGGCTGGCTGGTCGCGGGCCGCGCGCTGGCACCGTTGCGGCAGGTCACGGACACGGCCCGCCGCATCGCGGCGGCGGCCGACCCGGGCGTGCACTCACGGATCGCGTTGCGCGGCCCGGACGACGAGGTGAAGGACCTCGCCGACGCGTTCGACGTGATGGTCGAGCGGCTCGACCGGTCGTTCGACGCGCAACGCCGTTTCGTCGCGAACGCGTCGCACGAGCTGCGCACGCCGTTGACGTTGAACCGTTCGCTGGTCGAGGTGGCCATGCACCGCCGCACGGCATCCGACGACGTCCGTCAGCTCGGCGACAAGCTGCTGCAGATCAACGCGAGGCACGAGAAGCTGATCAGCGGGTTGCTGCTACTGGCCCGGTCCGAGAGCGCGCTGACCGAGCGCTGCCCGGTGGACCTGGCGGCGGTGATCGCGCACGTGATCCCGCCGGAGGTCACGCAGGACCTGGGCGAGGCGACGGCTGTGGGCGACGCGCTGATGCTGGAGCGCCTGGCGCACAACCTGGTGGAGAACGCTCTCCGCCACAACGTGGAAGGCGGCTGGGTGCGGGTGGCGACCCGGTCGTCGCCGGGCCGGGTGGAGCTGGAGGTGGCCAACAGCGGGCCGGTGATCCCGCCGGAGGAGGTACCGGCGCTGTTCGACCCGTTCCACCGGCGCGCCCGGGTGGCGGCGGAGGGAGCGGGGCTGGGGTTGTCGATAGTCCGTTCGGTAGCGCACGCCCACGGCGGCGAGGTGGCGGCGACGGCGCGGCCGGAGGGCGGGCTGGTCGTGGTGGTGACCCTGCCGGCGGCTTGAGGGTCGCTGAGTCGGCATGGCCACAATCGCAGAGCGCGCCGCTGCCGACTCGCCTGCTCCGCCTCCGCGAGTTTGGGGGCTCGCATCGCTCCGGCATGCCGTTTGCCCGCCTCGCCGCCGCGAGCTTCGGAGCTGCATCGCTCCACACTGCGCGCGCCACTCGCCCACCGCGCCCCGCGAGCGTGGGGCTCACATCGCTCCAGCACTGCTCGCGCCGCTTGCCCTTTTCTCCGCCGCCGCTTGCCCTCCGAGCTCCCGAACCGCGCCTCGGCGCGCGGGGATCCGTTCGCCGCCTTACTCTCCCGGTCACTCCGCCGTTTCGAGCCGGCTCGTCCTCACCCGCGTAGCGCCATTCCCGGACAAATATCGGATATTCCGGCGCTTTTCGCCCGCCGATCCCCACTGTCCGACCTTCGCGTCTTGACTTCATCAATGGTCTAGTCCAATAGTTTGTCCACCCTCGAACCCCACCGGGAGGACAGATCATGCGCAGAAGCAGACTGGCCGCCATCGGGCTCGCCGCCGCCACCTTCATCGGTACAGCTGTGAGCCTCGTGATCGGCGCGCCCTCCGCGACAGCGGCGCTGAGCAACAACTGGTACGCCGCCGCACCGTATCTGATGCCCGTGAGCAACAATCCGCCCGATCCGATCACCGTGATGAACGCGACCGGGCTCAAGGCCTTCCAGCTCGCGTTCATCCTCGCGCCCAACGGCGGCGGCTGCAGCCCGACCTGGGACGGCACCAACGCGGTCTCCTCCGACACCACCGTCGCGAACGTGATCTCCCGGATCCGGGGCAACGGCGGCGACGTCTCGGTGTCCGTCGGCGGCTACGGCGGCACGAAGCTCGGCCAGACCTGCGGGAACGTGGCCGCCACCGCCGCCGCGTACCAGCAGGTCATCACCAAGTACTCGCTCAAAGCCATCGACTTCGACCTCGAAGAGCCCGAGTACGAAAACACCGCGGCCATCGCGAACGAGCTCGGCGCGGCGAAGACGTTGCAGGCCAACAACCCCGGCCTGTTCGTGTCGGTGACCATGCCGGGCACCGCGGCCGGCACCGGCTGGTTCGGCACGCAGCTGCTCGACCAGGCGAAGTCGATCGGCTTCTCGCCCAACAACTTCTCGATCATGCCGTTCGACGGCGGCTTCAACGGCGGCTCGTCGCAGGTGTCGGCGCTCGAAGCCCTGCACGGCCTGCTGATGTCGCACATGGGCTGGGACAGCGCGACCGCGTACTCGCACGAGGGCTTCTCCGGCATGAACGGCAAGTCGGACGCGTCCGAGATGTTCTACACGGCGGACTTCCAGACGGTCTACGACTACGCGACCAGCCACGGCCTCGGCCGCTTCACGTTCTGGTCGGTCAACCGCGACCGCGCGTGCGTCGGGACGACCGACAACGGCGTCTGCAGCAACGTCCCGCAGAACGACTGGGACTTCACGAAGTTCAGCGTCCGGTTCGCCGGCGCGACCCCGCCGCAGACGACGCCGACCGTGACCACGACCCCGACCACCCCGGGCGGCGGCTCCTGCACCGCGGCGGAGTGGGATCGCACCAAGGTCTACGTGAAGGACGACGTGGTCAAGCACAACAGCCACAAGTTCACCGCGAAGTGGTGGACCCAGGGCGAAGAGCCCGGCACGACCGGTGAATGGGGCGTCTGGGTCGACAACGGCGCCTGCTGAGCCACCCGGCCCGCGCGAGTTCCGGCTCGCGCGGGCTACTTCCAGTCGAGGTGGGTGTTCTCGCGCTGGACCTCCGGGGTCAGCGCGGGCACCTCGACGACGTGCCGCCCGGCGTCCCGCAGCAGCTCGGTGCCCTGGGCGTCGACGAAGACGGGCGGCTCGCGCCACGCGAAGACGACCCGCGGGATCCCGGCGCCGAGGATCAGCTCGGTGCAGCTGCGCGGGTGGGAGCTGCGGTTGCTGCACGGCTCCAGCGAGCTGTACATCGTCGCCCCGGCCAGGCGCGGGTCGCCGGCGCACTTGGCGAGCGCGGCCTCCTCGGCGTGGTTCAGCGGGTCGCCCTCGCCGGAATGCCCGGTCGCGACGACTTCGCCGTCGGCGTCGGTGACGACGGCCCCGACCCGGAAGGTGTGGCTCGGCGGGCACTCGGCGGCGAGCGCGATGGCTTCCCGCAGGCGCCGGACGTCCCGGCCGGTCGGCTCGGCCGCGGCCCGGTACCGGAGGATCGCCATCCCCTGGAGCTCTTCGACGCCGGCCAGGGTCAGCGGACGCGGGTAGAGCCCGGGCCCGACGAACCGCGGCGCGGCCGGCTGCCCGACGAAGAACGGCGCGATCGCGAGCCGCAGCTCGTCGGCGAGGCCTTCGGTGAGGAACCGGGTGTGGATCCCGCCACCGCCTTCGACCAGCAGGTTCCCGATGCCGCGTGCTCCGAGGTCGTCGAGGACGCGCGAGAAGTCGGCAGGATCTCCGGCGTCGACGACGGTCGCGACGTGCTTCAGCGCGTCGGCGGCCCCGGGCGGCGCGTAGACGATCTTTTCGGTGTCCCCGACGGTGAAGAACTGCGCGTCCGGGTCGAGGCCGCGGGTGGTCACGGTGACCTTGACGGGTTGTTCGGGCTTTCCCTGCTCCAGCCGCCTCCGCCGCAGCTCGGGAGAGCGCACGAGCAGCCGCGGGTTGTCGGCCCGGACAGTCCCGGCCCCGACGAGGATCGCGTCGGCCTCGGCCCGCAACCGGTCCACGACCGCGAAATCGTCCTCAGTGGACAGTACGAGCCGCTCGGGCGAGGTGTCGTCGAGGAAGCCGTCGAGCGACTGCGCGACGGACAGCAGGACGTGCGGCCGGGTGATCACCCGGCCCAGTATGCCGCGCCGTAACACCCCCGGCGATCGCGGCGTCTATCCGGCATGGGCACGCGCGGCTGGTACCACGAACGGACCCTCACCACGGTCGACACCGTCGGCCGGGAGGTACAGGTGTCGACCGGTCTCACCCGCGACCCGGAAGGCCGGCTGGTGGCGGCGATCGCGATCAGCGACGGCCCGACCGCGATCTTCCGCTACGCGGGCGAAACCGAGGACCGGACCGAACTGCTGGACAACACCGAGCAGACCGTGAAGGAGCTGCGGCGGCTCGCGAGCGTGCCACCGCGGGTCTGACCGGTCTCAGGCGGGCAGGACGGCGTACTGGCGGACGTAGAGGTCCGTGTACGTCACCGGCCCGCGGGGGCCGGGGACCTTGTCCAGGTTGATGCCGGTTTCCGGGACCGCGAGCAGCTTGAAGCCGTCGAGGAGGCGGGTCGGGGCGTTCCAGAAGACGCCCGTGCCCGTATAGCCGTCGAAGAAGGCGTCGGCGGCCGACGCGTCCTCGGTGGCGATGCCCGCCGCCAGGCCCGACGTCCGCTCGTTGGCGATCTCGACGGCGTCGGCGAGCGCGCCGACCTTGGCCACCGTGACGGTCGCCTCGCGGTCGGAGTCCAGCGCCCACTCGTAGCCGATGGCGTGCTCGTGCGGCGCCAGCGAAGGCGTGACGCCCCGCTCGGCGAGCGCATCGGCGATGCCCGGCCAGACGTCGTCGTGGATGCCCTCGTGGATCAGCAGCAGGTTCAGCCGGTTGCAGACGCCCAGCCGGTCGAGGCTCGCGTAGACGAGGTCACGCGCCTTCGTGACGTCCGCCCCGCGGTCGACGTACAGGACGCCGCCGCCATCGGCGTGGGCCAGAGTGCGCACACCGTGGACGGCCGCCTCGGTGGCCAGCGCCCGGGTGCTGTCGCCGCTGCCGCGCAGGATCACGAGCGGCACCAGGTTCGGCAGCCGCACCAGCGCGGACGCTGCCTCGCGCTCCACCCGCGGCACGAGCTGGACGCAGTCGGCGTCGATGCCGGCCTCGGTCAGCGCCGGCGCGATGACGACCTCGCGCAGCCGCTGGGCCGAGCCGAGCGCGGCCGAGCCGGTGCGCAGGACGCCGCCGTTGCGCGACTTGACCAGCTGCGACGCCACGTCGACGGTCACGTTCGGCCGCGCCTCGTAGTTCGCGCCGATGACGCCGACCGGACGTCGCCGCTCGACCAGCTTCAGCCCGCCGTCGAGGGTGGACACGTCGACCGAGCGCTCCTGGTGCGGGGCGCCGGCCAGCAGCCGCAGCTGCTCGGCCATGCCGGTCAGCCGCTCCGGGGTGATGGTGAGCCGGTCGAGCAGACCGGTGCTCATCCCCTCGGCCTTGGCGCGTTCGACGTCGGCCTGGTTCGCCTCCAGGATCTCGTCGCGGTGCGCGAGCAGCCGTTCGGCCATCCCGCTCAGCGCGGCGTCGACGGCGTCGGCGGAAGCGGCGGCGAGCGACGGCGCGGCCAGCTTCGCCGCCCGTGCGCACTCCTCCACGGCCTTGGCGACCTCGTCCATCGTTCGTCTCCCTCCGCGCGGACCAGCGAGAGACCAGTTTGCCGCATGGGCGTGGCTAGGCGGCCACGGGCTCCAGCAGCCACAGCCCGCCGGCGATGAGGCAGCTGACCGTCGCCACGGCGAAGACCAGCACCCACAGCACCGGCGGCACCGCGGTGAGCCGGCCCAGCTGGTCGGCGTCGGAGTCGCGGGCGCGGCCCTGCCGCCGCTTGACCTGCAGCTCGACCACCGGCCGCACGCCTCCGAACAGCAGGAACCACGTCACGAGGTAGCTGAACGGAGCCTGCACTTCGACCGGCGCGACGAACGCGACCAGCGCGAGCACGACAGCCCCGGCGACGACGGTGAACACCCCGTAGGCGTTGCGCACCATCACCAGCACGCCGAGCAGCAGCAGCGCGATCAGCACGAGGACCGTGCCGACCAGGTCGGCACCCAGCAGGGCGGCGAACAGCAGCCCGAGCACCGACGGCGCCAGGTACCCGGCCATCGCGGTGAAGGCCATGCCCGGCCCCTCGGGCTTGCCGCGCGAGACGGTGACGCCCGAAGTGTCCGAGTGCAGCTTGATGCCCTGCAACCGCCGCCCGACCAGCACGGCGGCCAGGGCGTGCCCGGCCTCGTGCACGATGGTGACGCCGTTGCGCGCCAGCCGCCACGGGCTCCCGCCGACGAGCACGACCAGCAGCGCCACCCCACCGGCGACCAGCGTGATCACGGCCGGGGTCTGGGCCTGCTCGAGCAGAGACGGAGTGGTGGCGGCCGCGCGGAGGACACCATCGGCCTGGCCGGACGCGAGTTGAACGGGCGAGCTCACCCGGACACCTCACCACAGGCGATATCTGGCTACGGTGAGTCCCCACCGCTGGCGCTTTCGGCGGCTCCGGTATCGGGTCGATGCGATCTCCTTTCGTCGTGATGTGACCGGCGCGATGGCGCGGGTGGATCTTCGGTGGCCAGCGGGCGCCGGATCGGGACACGTGGGTGGGCTCCCGCTGCCTGGCGCTCGGCGGCCGCGCCCATGGCGGGCACCACCTCGGCCTCGGGCAAGGAGGCCAGGCCGGACTCGCACACTCGAGGCGGCTGCAGCCGCCCCGAGGCAGCACGGCATCGAGGCTTGGACGCGCTTGGCTCAGGTGAACGGGCCGGGACGATCACCGTGCCCGGGCGAGGCGGAGTCGGCGAGCGAGAACGTGCGCGTCGCTTCGGGCGAGCGCGCTCACCTGGACCCGCGCCCAGCGGCTCGCCGCCGCAAGTCAGTTCATCGGGACTCCCTCATGCGTGCCTCGCCTTCCACGCGGAACAGGAACGACACCCAGCTCCGGAACGGTGCCCACGCCTCGGCGATCTCCGCCAGCTCCTCCACTCCCGCGTCCGGGACGTGGTACGCGTCGCGCATGATTTCGTGGAGGCGGGTCTCCGCTCGGGGGAACACGTCCGGGTGGCCGGCGCCGCGGATCAGGATCAGCTCCGCACTGAAGCGGCCGATCCCCGGCAACAGCTGCAGCTGTTTCAGGGCCTCGTCGGCCGGCATCGCCCGCAACGTCGCCGCGTCGAGCAGGCCGTCGGCCGCGGCCTCGCCGATTCCTCGCAGGCGCTGCGTCTTCGGGCCGGACAGGCCCGGCAGGTACTCCAGCTTCGCCAGCACCGCGGGCGCCGGGAACGACGTCAGCACGCTGCCGCCGACGTCGACCTCCGTGCCGTGGCGCTCGGCCAGCCGGCGGCGCAGCCGGACCGCCTGCGTCATCCAGATCCGGTGGCTCAGCACCGCCCAGCACGCCGCCTCGTACGGGGACGCGAACAGGACCGGCCGCAACCCCGGATGCATCCCCTGCACCAGGGACACCACCGGGTCCCGGGCGCCGACCTCGGCGAACCCGGTGCCATCGACGTCCAGCGAACACATCCTCCGCACCTGCGCCAGCACCGCGTCCGCCTGCGGAGGCGGGCCGTGCACTTCCACCACGACCTCGCCGGGCGATCTCTGCCGCAGCACCGCTCCCACCGGTGTCCACTCGCCGTCGAGCGGGAACGCCACCCGGAGTGCACCGCGCTCCGCTTCCGGCTGGCCGGCAGGCGCGAAACCGGTCAGGAAGCGGGCCGCCGCGGCCAGGTCGAACTCGCCGTGCACCGTGATCTCGCTGCCCAGTAGGGAAATCGTCATCAGTCCTCCTCGGATCGGGTTCTCGCCTGCGACGCTAGGCAGCAGCACCGACAATTCCGGGCTCGAACGCCTGATCCCGCGAGTTCTTCACTCGTTCGAGTGGCCCAACTTGGGCATACTGCCGGTATCCGAGAGGAGCGCAATGCCGACCCAGACCACCACCGAACGCCTCGAAGACCTCCTGGAAAGGCCCGCGAAGACCGAGGACGGCTACCTCGACCTGCTGGGCGCCGTCGCCCAGGCCGGCCCGCCGACCGGCCTCACCCAGCGCCTGATGCGCACCACCCTCCTGCCGCAGGTCTACGAGCGGTACTGGCGCCCCGCCCTCGGTCGCGCACTGAAGGGCCCGCTCGGCCCGAGCATGGCGGGCGAGATCAAGCTCGCGACGAAGCTCCTCGACCTGAAACCCGGAGACACCGCGCTCGACGTCGCCTGCGGGACCGGCCGGTTCACGCGCGCGTTCGGCACCGCCGTCGGCCCGGGCGGGCTCGCCATCGGCCTCGACGGCGCGCGCACGATGCTCGCCAAAGCCGTCGCCGAGACCGGCCCGGCCTCCGTCGCCTACCTGCGCGCCGACGCCGTGCACCTTCCCCTGCGGGAGTCCACTGTGGACGGCGTCTGCTGCTTCGCCGCCCTTCACATGTTCGCCGAGCCCGAAACCGCACTGGACTCCTTCGCGCGCGTACTGAAGCCGGGTGGCCGGATCGTGCTGCTCACGAGCGCCCGGCGTAGCTGGCAACCCGCGCGAGTAGCGGAGTCCGTCGGCGGGATCCTGAGCGGGCAGCGGATGTTCGACCGCGGCGAGATCGCGGCGAGCCTGCGCGCCCGCGGCTTCACCGGGATCACCGAGCGGTACGCCGGGGTCACGCAGATCGTGGCGGCCCGGCTGACCTGAGCGCCGCGGATTGTCGGAGCCTGCGGTTAGCATCGCCCCATGACCCACCACGAGCCCGTCCCGCCCGACGACAGCTACCTGCGTTCCCTGGTCGAGGCCACCGCCGACGCCGTCGCGGCGGCCGAACCGCTGCCCTCGTCGCACGCCGGCGCGGACGAGGCGACGCGGGCCGAGGTGGCCTCCGCAGTCGAGCGCAGCTCACCCGATCTGGTGGCGTTGAGCCAAGATCTCCACGCCCATCCCGAAGAGGGGTTCGCCGAGCACCGTTCGGTGCGAGCCCTGGCCGACCTGCTGAGCCGCCACGGCCACGAGGCGACCGTCGGCGTCGGCGGGCTCGACACCGCGCTGCGCGTCAGCACCCCGCAGCAGGAGGGCCCGCACATCGCCGTGCTCGCCGAGTACGACGCGCTGCCCGGCCTCGGCCACGCGTGCGGCCACAACGTCATCTGCACGACTGCCGCGGGCGGCTTCCTCGGTGCCGCGAAAGTCGCCGAACGGCTCGGCGGCCGCGTCAGCCTGATCGGGACGCCGGCCGAGGAAGGCGGTGGCGGCAAGGAGATCCTCGCCCGCGCCGGGGTGTTCGACGACGTCGACGCGGTGATCATGCTGCACCCGTTCAGCCACGACATCGCGCTGCACCCGTTCCTCGGCCGCCGTCAGCTGGAGATGGTCTTCCACGGCGTCGGCGCGCACGCTTCGGCGCAGCCGTTCATGGGCCGCAACGCGCTCGACGCCGCCGTCGCGGCCTACCAGGGCGTCTCGGCACTGCGCCAGCAGCTCCCGCAGAGCGACCGCGTCCACGGCGTCTTCACCGACGGCGGCGCCCGGCCGAACGTCATCCCGGCCCGCGCCGCGCTGCTGTTCTACCTGCGCTCCCAGAACCCCGAAACCCTGCGCGACCTCGCCGCGCGCATGACGTCGATCGCGGAGGGCGCGGCGGCGATGACCGGCTGCGGCGTCGAGCTGAAGTGGGACGCCCAGGCCGCCTACCTGCCGATCCGGTTCAACACCACGCTCGCCGGGCGGTGGACGGCCAACCAGCTGGGCACCGGCCGCAAACCGCTGCCGCCGGGCATCGTCCCGGAGTCGCTCACCGGATCGACGGACCTGGGCAACCTGTCGTACCGGATGCCCGCACTGCACCCGATGCTCGCCGTCTCGGGTCCGACGGTCGCGTTGCACACCAAGGAGTTCGCGGCCGCGGCCGGATCGGAGACAGGCGATGCCGGCGTCCGGGACGGCGCACTGGGCCTGGCCCTCACCGCCGCCGACTACCTGGCCGACGCCGAGCTGCGGAAGGCGGTCCACGACGAGTTCGAGGCGGCGGGAGGCGCACTGGACGTGCCGTCGTTCTTCGCGTGACGCCTGAGGATTGCCTGAGTTTTCTCAGCTGATTCTTCTCAGCAAAGCCTGAGGGATTTCCACAGGTTGTTCACAAGCACGGGCGCGAATCTAGGTGCATGACCGAGAACGAGAGTCGGCCCGGCCCCGCCTCACCCGGTGGGCACCAGCCGCACCACAGCACCCAGCAGTACGGGCCGTACGCGCAGCAGCCGCCGCAGCCGCAGTACGGCTACCAGCAGCAGGCCGCGCCGAACCCTCTGTTCACGCCGCAACCGCCGCAGCAGCAGGCGCCCACGGCGCTGAAGACCAAGCCGCGCAAGGGCGGCCGCGTCGCGCTGATCGTCAGCGCGACCGCCCTCGGCGCCGCGCTGGTCGGCGGTGTCGGCGGCGCCGCGATCGTCGGGCTCACGACGAACTCGGCGGACGGCGCGACGACGTCGGTCAGCACGCCGGCGGCCACCGGGCAGACGGTCTCGAACTCGACCTCCGGCGACGTCAGCGGCGTCGCCGCGAAGGTGACGCCGAGCGTGGTCCAGATCAACGTCACCACCGATCAGGGCGAGGCGATCGGCTCCGGCGTCATCCTCACCTCGAACGGCCGGATCCTGACCAACGCGCACGTCGTCGACGGCGCCCAGAACGTCGTGATCACGACGTCCGACGGCAAGAAGTACCAGGCCAGCGTGGTCGGTGCGGACACCAAGGCGGACATCGCGGTGGTCCAGGCCCAGAACGCGAGCGGCTTGACCGCGGCGACGCTGGGTGACTCGAGCAAGCTGGTCGTCGGCCAGGAGGTCGTCGCTATCGGCTCGCCGGGCGGGCTGCAGAACACCGTCACCACCGGCATCGTCAGCGCGCTCAACCGGAACCTGTCCGACATCGGCCAGGGCCAGCAGCAACAGCAGTCGCCGTTCAACCGGACCTCGAACCAGACCGAGGACTCGCCCAGCTACACCGCGATCCAGACGGACGCCTCGATCAACCAGGGCAACTCCGGCGGCGCGCTGGTCGACGCCCAGGGCAACGTCATCGGCATCAACTCGGCCCTCTACAGCCCGACCGCCTCGGCCAACGGCTCGGCCGGCAGCGTCGGGATCGGCTTCGCCATCCCGATCAACGACGCCAAGAAGATCGTCGACCAGATCGTGAACAACTAGGACGCGGACGGGCCGTGGTCGGGGCGGTCCGTCCACCACCCGCTTCGGGGAGCGGGGACGGCGAAGGCCGTTTCGAGAGTCAATCGGGGGCTCTCGAAACGGCCTTCGTGCTGCTCAGAGCGTGTAAGTCAGCGTCAAGCGGTGGTCATCGCCGTCGATTTCGATGAGCGCCGCTCCGGTGATCCCGGTCAGCTCGCCCGCCCCGGAACCGGGGAGGATCGTCACCGTCATGCCGGACTCCTCGCCGGCGGTGTGGTGCAGGACGAAACTGCCCTTGCGGCCGTCGACCGCGACTTCGAGCCGCTCGAAGCCCACGTACGCGCGCGAAGTCGCATTGTTCGCCGTCAGGAGCTCGACCTTGCTGGTCCCCTCGACCGCCCCGGTGAACGTCTTGGCGATCGCCACCCGGGCGAGCTCGTTGCCGGCGAACTGGTCGGTCGCCTGGGGCTCCCACTTGTCGACGGTGAACGACGCGGTGGCACTGCTGGTCATGGTGTTCCCTTCTTCGGTGTGGACACCAGCGTCCCAGCCATACCTGACAGATTGCGTCAGGTTTTGTCAGCGCCTTCGATTGCCGAACAGCCCGCGCGTGATCTCCCGGCCCAGCGCGCTCGCGGCGGACCGCATGAACGACTTCACGGCCGGGTTCTTCATCGCCGACTCGATGAGCCCGGGCTCGTCCTTCTCCTTCTCGGGAGCCGGAGGAGCCTCGGCAGGCGGAGCGTCGGGAGCGGGGGCGACCTTCGCCGCCAGCTTCTCGTAGGCGGACTCCCGGTCGATCGTCTCGGCGTACTTCGCGTGCAGGTCCGACGAAGCGACCGCGGCGGCGACGGCTTCGGGACCGATCGAGCCCATCTTCGACCGCGGCGCCCGCAACCGCGTCCACGCCACCGGCGTCGGCGCGCCCCGCTCCGACAGCACCGTGACGATCGCCTCGCCGATGCCCAGCGACGTCAACGCCGTGTCGAGCTCGTAGAACTTCGTCTTCGGGTAGGTCTTGACCGTCTTGGCCAGCGCCGCCTGGTCGTCCGGTGTGAACGCCCGCAGCGCGTGCTGGATCCGCGCGCCCAGCTGCGAAAGCACGTTGTTCGGGATGTCCGTGGGCAGCTGCGTGCAGAAGAACACGCCGACGCCCTTCGAGCGGATCAGCTTCACGGTCTGCTCGATGCGCTCAAGGAACGCCTTCGACGCGTCGTTGAAGAGCAAGTGGGCCTCGTCGAAGAAGAACACGAGCTTCGGCTGGTCGAGATCGCCCTCTTCGGGCAGCTCCTCGAACAGCTCGGCCAGCAGCCACATCAAGAACGTCGAGAACAACGCCGGCTTCGACTGGAGGTTGTCCAGCTCCAGCAGCGTGACGACGCCCTTGCCGTCGGCCTGCCGCATCAGGTCGTGGACGTCCAGCTCCGGCTCGCCGAAGAAGTCCTCGCCGCCCTGGGCCTCCAGGTTGGACAGTGCGCGCAGGATCACCCCGGCCGTCGCCGCCGACACCCCGCCGATGCCCTTGAGGTCCGCCTTGCCCTCGTCGCTGGTCAGGTGCGTGATCACCGACCTGAGGTCCTTCGTGTCCAGCAACGCGAGCCCGCGCTGGTCGGCCCAGTGGAAGATCAGCCCGAGCGTCGACTCCTGCGTCTCGTTGAGCCCGAGCACTTTCGACAGCAGCACCGGCCCGAAGCTCGTGATCGTCGCCCGGATCGGCGAGCCCTTGCCACCGGTGCCCAGCGACAGGAACTGCACCGGGTAGGCCGTGCCGGCCCAGTCGTCGCCCAGCTCCTGCGCGCGCTTCGACACCTTGTCGTTCGCCTCGCCGGCGGCGGCGAGTCCCGAAAGATCGCCCTTCACGTCCGCGAGCACCACCGGCACCCCGGCCGCCGACAGCTGCTCCGCGACCAGCTGCAACGTCTTCGTCTTGCCCGTCCCGGTCGCGCCCGCGACCAGGCCGTGCCGGTTCAGCGTCGCCAGCGGCAGGCGCACCGCGGCCGCGGTGTCCGTCTTGCCGTCGATCACCACCGCGCCCAGCTCCAGCGCGGCACCCTCACTCGCATAACCAGCGGCGATCTCGCTCGCCGGCGACCCCTGCTCGGTCACTCTCAGCTCCCCGATCGTGTGTCCTGCACCACACCGCGAGCGTAACGCGCCGTACGCGCAGGTAACGCCGCTCTTATCCCCGTGTCGGGTTAGGGTCACCAGGTGACCGACCGCCTAGTCTGGATCGACTGCGAAATGACGGGGCTCGACCTCGGCAAGGAAGCGTTGATCGAAATCGCCGCCCTCGTCACCGACGCGGAGCTGAACGTGCTCGGCGAAGGAGTCGACATCGTCATCCACGCCGACGAGGAAAAACTCGCCGGGATGCCCGACGTCGTCCGCGAGATGCACGCCCACTCCGGCCTCACCGAAGAGGTCCGCGCCTCCAGCGTCACCCTCGAAGAAGCCGAACGCCGCGTCCTCGAGTACATCCGCGAGCACGTCCCCGAAGCGGGCACCGCGCCGCTCGCCGGCAACTCGATCGCCACCGACCGCGGCTTCATCGCGCGCGACATGCCGGCGCTCGACGCCCACCTCCACTACCGCTTGGTCGACGTCTCGTCCGTCAAGGAACTCGTCCGCCGCTGGTACCCGCGGATCTACTACGCCAAGCCGGAGAAGGGCCTCGCGCACCGGGCGCTCGCCGACATCAAGGAATCCATCGGCGAACTCGACTACTACCGGCGCGTCGCCTTCGTCCCCCAGCCGGGCCCGACCAGCGACGAAGCCAAGGCGGCGGCCGCTGAAGTGCAGGAACAGTTGCAGAGGTAACCCCCTGCAATCCGCTCGAGGGCACCCGCTACGATTATCCCCGCAAGGTGATCGCAAGCGGATCCCCTCGGCGATGGTGGGCGTAGCTCAGCTGGTAGAGCACCTGGTTGTGGTCCAGGAGGTCGCGGGTTCGAAACCCGTCGCTCACCCCAACACCCCAGTTTGGATCTTTCCGAGCTGGGGTTTTTGCCGTGCGCGGTATTCGGCTGTTGGTGGTAACCCTCACGACCGGATGGCTCAGCGTGCGAACGTCCGATCGCCGGTGCACGGTGTTCAGGTGGCACGTTCAGCACCGAAGATCAGGCGGAAGAAGAAGCTGCGGTACGAGGACATCACCGTCGTCGACCGATCTCTGCTCAAGCGGGCGGTAGGGGCCGCCGCTCTCGGCAATGCCATGGAATGGTTCGACTTCGGTGTCTACGCCTACATCGCCGACACCATCGCCGAGGTCTTCTTCCCGCCCACCGTCTCGCCCGGCATCCGGCTGATCGGGACCTTCGGGGCCTTCACCGCCGCCTTCCTCATGCGACCGCTCGGCGGGCTCGTCTTCGGGCCGCTCGGAGACCGGATCGGACGGCAGAAGGTCCTCGCCGTCACCATGATCATGATGGCCATCGGGACCCTGTGCATCGGGTTGATCCCGTCCTACGCCTCCATCGGTGTCTGGTCGCCCATCCTGCTCGTCGTCGCGCGGATGGTGCAGGGCTTCTCGACCGGCGGCGAGTACGGCGGCGCGACGACGTTCATCGCCGAGTACTCCCCCGACAAACGCCGTGGCTTCATGGGCTCGTGGCTCGAGTTCGGGACGCTGTCCGGGTACGTGCTCGGCGCGTCCGTCGTCACCGGGATGAAGGCCTGGGTCCCGCACGAGACGCTGCTCGACTGGGGGTGGCGGATCCCGTTCCTGGTCGCCGGGCCGCTCGGCATCATCGGCCTCTACCTGCGGCTCAAGCTCGAGGAGACGCCCGCGTTCCAGAAGCACGCCGAAGAGTCCGAGAAGCGCGGACGCTCCGGCGAGCCGTTCTGGAAGATGTTCACGGACTACTGGCCCGCGCTGCTGATCTGCGTCGGCCTGGTGCTCGTCTTCAACGTGACCGACTACATGCTGCTGTCGTACATGCCGACGTACCTGTCCGAGCAGCTGCACCTCGACGCCACCCACGGCCTGCTGCTGATCATCGTCGTCATGGTCGTGATGATGCTGATCATCCTGGTCGGCGGCCGGATCACCGACCACGTCGGCCGCAAGCCCGTGATGATGGCCGGCTGCATCGGCTTCGTCGTGCTGTCCTGGCCGCTGATGCTGCTGGTGCACGACGGCGGCCTGGTCCTGACGTTCCTCGGGCTCATGGGCCTCGGCCTGCTGTTGCTCTGCTTCGAGGTCTCGATGCCGGCGGCACTGCCGGCACTGTTCCCGACCGCGATCCGCTACGGCGCGCTGTCCATCGCGTTCAACATCTCCGTGTCGCTCTTCGGCGGCACGACGCCGCTGGTGATGCAGTCGCTGATCTCCGCGACCGGCCACGACTTCTGGCCGGCCTGGTACATGATGGCCGCGGGCGCGGTCGGCGCCGTCGCGGTCTACTTCAGCCGTGAGACGGCGAACAAGCCGCTCTGGGGCTCGGGTCCCGCGGTGGCGACCGAAGAAGAGGCGCGGGAGCTCGTCCGCGACTCGGCGAAGGGCTAGACCGTCTCCAGCAGGAGTTCGGTCAGCTCGGCGGGCAGGGTGATCATGCAGTCGTGCCCGGTCGGCAGCTCGCGCACCGGCTCGCCCGCCGGGACCGGCCGCCTGGTGATACCCGACGGCTCCCCGCCGACGCAGTGGATGTGCGTGCGCGGGATCGCCTTCGCCGCCGGGTTGTCCAGCCGGACCGGCTCCGTGAGGCAGCGCACCGACTGGTCGGACAGCATCGAGCGCAGCCAGGCGACGTCGTCGGGATCGGTGACCCCGAACAGGCCCATCGGGGGCACCCGCCAGCCGTCGACGGCGCTGTCGATCAGCTGCTTCGTGACGGGGATGACGTCGGCCGCGGTCTCGCCGTCTTCGGGGACCATCGCGTCGAGGAACACCAGGCGTGCGATCCGCTCCGGCACCCTGTTGGCGGCTCCCGAGATCACCATCCCGGCATAGCTGTGCCCGACGAGAACGACGTCGTGCTCGCTTTCGAGCAGGCGGACGACGTCGTCGATGTGGGTGCCGAGCCCAACTTCCGGGCTCAGCAGGTGGGCCTGGTCGCCGTAGCCGGTCAAGGACGGCGCGAGCACCCGGTGTCCGGCGGCTTCCAGGCGCGGGACCACCCGATCCCAGCAGCGTCCGCTGTGCCAGGCGCCGTGGACCAGCAGGAATGTTGACATGCGTGCCTCGGTTCTCTTTGGTTCCTCGGTACCATTCGGTAACCGGAACCATCGTGATCCACACGGCGCGCACCGGGCAATACGGCACTAATTGGTGCCCCGGTTCTCAGGAGGTAACCGTGGACGACCCGTGCAAGGCCCGCCAAGTCCTCGGGATCGTCGGGGACAAGTGGGCGATGCTGGTCGTGCGCATGCTCAAGGACGGGCCGCTGCGCTTCACCGAGCTCAAGCGGTCCGTCGAGGGCATCAGCCAGCGCATGCTCACCGTGACCCTGCGCGACCTCGAGCGCGACGGGATCGTGACGCGCACGGTCGTCGCCGTCATGCCCCCGCACGTCAGCTACGAGCTGACTTCGATGGGCCGGACCCTGCGCGAAGCCACCGCGCCGCTGCTGGCGTGGAGCATCGAGCACCTGCCGCACATCGACGCCGCCCGCGAGGCGTACGACAACCGCTAGTTCGCGGCGGTCCGCCACTCGTCCCAGGACAGCTGCCAGACGCTCCAGCCGTCGGTGGGCTCGAGCTTCGGGCCTCCGCTGTTCTGGACGGTGACGATGTCGCCCTTCCTGGACGTGTCCATCAGCCACTTCGTGTTGTCGGTGGACAGGTTGAGACACCCGTGGCTGACGTTGCTGTGGCCCTGCTGCCGCACCGACCACGGCGCGGAGTGGTAGAAGATGCCGCTGTAGGACAGGCGGATCGCGTACTGGACGAAGGTGCTGTACCCACCGGGCGCGTCCTCGGGGACGCCGTAGGTGGCGGAGTTCATGGTGTAACCGACGTGCTCGCTCATGACGGTGTAGCTGCCGGCCGGGGTGTTGTGACCGGGCTTGCCCATGGAGGTCGGCATGGTCTTGACCTCCTTGTCGTTGATCGAGACGGTCATCTGGTGCGTCTGGCCGTCGGCGACCGCGACGAGCTTGTCGCCGATCGTGCCGGTGATCTTCTTGTCTTCGCGGCCGTAGCTGCCCTTGCCGAGCGCCTTGCCGTAGACGGCGGCGTCGACCTTGATCTTGGTGCCGCTCTTCCAGTAGTCCTTCGGCCGCCAGGTCACCTGCTTGTCGCCGGACCAGCGGAAGGCACCCTCGGTGGCGGGTTCCGCGGTGACCTTGAGCGCCTTTTCGGCAGCGGCCTTGTCGGCGACGTTCCCGCTGAAGGTGAAGATCAGCGGCATCCCGACGCCGACGGTCTCGCCGTCGTCGAGGTTCACCGAGACGCCGAGCTGCCTCGCGGGTTTGACGGTGCTGAAGGACGACTCTTGCGTCACCGGCTTGCCATCGGAGCCGGTCGCGGTGGCGGTCAGCTTGTAGGACTTGTTGTAACCGAGCGGCTCGGCGGAGTCCCACCCGGACCCATCGGCGCGCGCCTTCCCGGCGACGACCTTCCCATCGGCCCCGGTCAGCTTGACGTCCCCGACCTTCCCATCGGCAACGACGACACTGACCGGCTCACCGGGCGCGACATCCTTGGCATCCTTCGCAGGGCTCACCGTGAGCACGGCGGGCTTCGCCACAGGCTTGGGAGCACTCGAAGACGCCGTCTCCTTCGGAGGTTCACCCGAAGGGCTACTGCTACAGCCGGCCACCGTGAGGCCGATCACGCCCGCGGCCACGAGCAGCCGCACCCCCGCACTCGTCATACCCACCTGCCTGTTTAGCCGTCGATGTCCGACTACAGTGTGCCCGACCAGCCCCGACACCGGGGCGGCAACGCCGCAACCGGCTAACGGGACCCCCCTGAAACGGGGCCCGGAACCGGGTGCTAATGTTTTCCACGTCGCCGAGGGAAAACCTCCGGCAGACACCGGCGCCATTAGCTCAATTGGCAGAGCAGCTGGCTCTTAACCAGCGGGTTCGGGGTTCGAGTCCCTGATGGCGCACACCCACTCCTCAGGTTGAAGATCTCTTCTACCTGAGGTTTTGTGGTATCTGGAATCATTGCTTCCGCTTCCTCTCTGTCCACTGTGGTCGGTCGGGAGCCCGAGGGGAGCCCGAGAGCGCAGTCCGGGTGCAGAACCCTCCGCGGGATCGCCCCGGCCAGCTTCCTCGCCGCATCGGCGGCGACTTCTTCGGCGACGTTCGTGTACAGATCCATCGTCACCTTGATCGACGAGTGCCGGAGCATGTGCTGGATCACCTTCATGTCCACCCCAGCTCCGAGAGCCAGCGTCGCGGCACCGTGGCGGAGACCGTGCAGGGTGATCGGGGGCAAGCCGGCCAGCTTGATCAGCCTCGCGAACTCGTCGGCGACATCGGCCGGGTGCAGCGGGCTGCCGTCAGACTCGGTGAAGAGCAAGTCGTGCTCCACCCAATCGTCACCGAGCCGGGCCTTGGCCTCGTCCTGACGAGCCAGGTGCGCGCGGAGGACGAGCACGGTGTTCGGGTCGAGGGCCACGATGCCTTCCGAGGACGGTGTCTTGGGCCTGCTCTGGCCGGTCTCCCAGCCGTACTGGACGATCTGGTTGTCCACCTCGAGCGAGGCCGCGTCCAGGTAGGTGTCCGAACGCCGCTGGCCACACCCCTCGCCCCGCCGCAGGCCGGTGTGAGCGATCAAGTGGAACAGCGCGTACAGCCGATGGTTCACCGTGAAGTCCAGGAACGCCCCGGTCAGGTCCCCGGTCCACACCATCACCGGATACGGCACCTCCCCGGTCCGGCGCCACTTGGCGATCCGTTCCGGCGTCCACAGCTTCGGCTTCGGCCGCACCGTCGGCGGCAACTCGACCAGCTTCGCGACGTTGTGCGTCAGCAAGCCCTGGTCCACGGCCGGGCGCAGGATCGCCCGCAGTGTCTCCTTGATCCGGTGCAGCGACGTCGGTCCGACGGGGCGCTGCCACTTCACGGCCGCGATCTTCTGCGGGTCGCCGCTGGCCCGGTACTCGGCGATCTGCTCGTTGCGCTCCACGATCGCCTCAAACATCGCATCCAAGTGCCCCACTCGCAGCCGGTCGCGCCGGATCTTGGCCAGGTGCGGGCGCAGGTAGAGCCGGACGTGCGACTCGTAGGAGCGGTACATATTCCGGCTGACGTTCCGCTACTTCCGCGCCAGGAACTCGTCGAACACCACACCCATCAACGGCTGCTCCAACACCGCCGACCCCGCACGGACGAGACGACGCACAGTCTCGGTCTCGGGCAGCGGCTCCTTCTGCGAGATCAGCCCCGCCAGCAAGTCCCCGATCTTCCGCGACGTCTCGGTGTCGCCCTCTTCGGCGACACCGAGCAGGTCTCGCACCCGCTGCAGGCCCTTCTCGGCCTCGGTCGCGCTCTCGTACACACCACGCCGCCGCGGCCGGCGGTTGCCCTGCGCGTCCTTCGGCAGCTCGATCCGGAAGTACCACTGCCCGTGCCGCTTGTTTGCCAGCTTCGGACACGCATCACCGAGCGACTTCTTGTTCTCATCCCGGCACGAACACCGCCGGTACACCGAGCCATCGGTCACCGAAGTCATCTCCCCTCATTCGTCAAGCACCCACCAAGGGCTTTCTCGCAGCCCGATACTCGCGCTGCGACCACCACTCGGGGAAGCCCGAGCCCGGGAAAGATCACCGGATCAGGTGGTCAACCCCAACAGCCGCAACAGCCCCGACGTCGGCACCCGATAGGACGCGCCGGCCCGGAACACGGGGCAGGGAAAGGAGTCACCACGGGCAAGGGCGTACGCAGTGGTCCGCCGGATCCCCAACGCTCGCGCAGCCGTCATGAGGTCCACCACCGCTGGCAACGCGGCTACCTCAGCCAGCGTCATGGCTTGCTCCACCTCGACAGTCATGCGCTCAACCCCAGCCTCTGCAGGGCAAGGTCATGGCATCGCGGGTCGAGATCGATCCCGATGAACCGGCACCGGTGCTCTCTCGCGGCGATACCGGTGGTCCCGCTGCCCGAGAACGGATCGAGAACCGTCCCGCCCGGACGGCACCCCAGCCGCACGCAGCGACGTGCGATCTCCAGCGTTCCCTTGGCCGGATGACTGACTCGGCCGCGGTCCGACGAGACACTCCAGACCTCGGTCTCGGCGGTCTCGCAGGGGTCTCGAGATAGGACAAAGATGTTCTCGTAACAGTGCGAGAACCGGTCTCGTACGCTCTCGGGCCGAGCGTTGGGCTTGTGCCAGACGATCTCGCGCCGTGCGTGCCAGCCTCGGTCCAGTAGGGCGAGCGCAACCCGCCACGGCACGCCAACGAGATCCTTCGACCGGCATGACGCTTGCGGCGGCCGATGTGTCCCGTACGGAGTACGCGATCGCACCTCGGCGGTGCGGGAAACAGAGCCGGCCGCCACATAGTGACCCCACGAGCCGCCATAGTTGTCCCCGAGGTTGAGCCACACCGTGCCTCGCGGTACCAAAACCTGCGCAACCTCGTCGAAGAGCTCGACGAGGCGAGCAACGTACTGCTGCACAGTAGCTTCGGCACCCAATTGGCGCTCGGATCCATAGTCGCGCAGGCCCCAATACGGCGGCGACGTCACCACGCAGTCCACTGATGCGATCGGCAACTGCCGTACCACGTCAGCCGCATCTCCTGAGTGGAGAGCAACTTGACCGTCGTCATGTCTGGTCCTCATGCCGCCGTCCCCGCTCGACCGATGACGGCAGCCATGTCGGTGTCGTTGAAGGGATCCAGAAGAATCCCACCCGAAGGACAGCCGGCCGTAATACACCGTGCAACGAGGCTGTCTCCGTCAAGCACGACGTCACCCGGATTCTTCCCGTACTCAGCCTGTATCGCCTCGATGTTGAAGAAGTAGCGTGGCTGCTTCACCAGCAGAAATCCCACCTGATGGCAGCCGGCCGCTGTGCTCGCAATCAACGCGTTCCGCAGCAGCCATCCCTCGCGCTGCAGCGCGAAGACGACCCGCCAAGGCGTTCCGGAGATCGAACCCGACTCCGTACGCACATCGCCGAGGACCAGCCAAGCCGTACCGCTCGCCCGAAGGAGCCTGTGCACAGCTGCCCACACGGCTTGTATCCCGGAGATCAGGGACTGCCCCGAGTTTGGTTGACTCGCGGGTTGAGTGGATCAGGCCGCGGTTGCGTGCCTGTTGATTGTCTCAAACTCGATCGGCGTGAGCTTGCCCAGACGGGCCTGCCGACGCCGGCGGTGGTAGGTGCGTTCGATCCAGGTCACGATCGCCAAGCGCAGCTCTTCCCGGGTCTGCCAGCGTTGCCGGTCCAGGACGTTCCTCTGCAGCAGCGCGAAGAAGGACTCCATCGCGGCGTTGTCACCACACGCCCCGACCCGTCCCATCGATCCACATAAACCGTTGCGGTGTAGCGTGTTCACGAACTTCCGCGACCGGAATTGGCTGCCCCCGTCCGAGTGCACGATCGTGCCGGCCGGCTCCCGCAGCCGGACCGCGTTACGCAACGCCGACACCGCCAGTGACGCCGTCATCCTCGAGTCGATCGAGTACCCGACGATCCGGCCGGAGTAGACGTCCTTGATCGCGCAGAGATACAGCTTGCCCTCGGCGGTGGGATGTTCGGTGATGTCGGTCAGCCACAGCCGGTCCGCGGCGTCGGCGGTGAACCTCTTGTGCACCAGGTCGTCGTGCACCGGTGGCCCGGCCCGTCTGCTCAGGCCCTTCTTCTTCGCGAACACCGACCAGATCTTCTGCTGAGCGCACAGCCGCGCGACCCGGTTCACCCCGGCGGTGATGCCGTGGGCAGGCAGTTCGTCGGCGATGAACCGGTGCCCGAACGCCGGTCGTCACGATGGATGTCGAGCGCGGCGTTGATCAGGTAGGCGTCGTCGAGGTCGCGGCGGCTGAGCGGGGCCGTCTTCCAGGCGTAGTAGGCCTGCGTGGAGAACCCCAGGACCCGGCAGGTCACCGCGACGGGGGAACCCGTCGGCGGCCAGGTCCTTGACCAGCGGGTATGTCATTTTGGGGAGATCTCTTTGGCGAAATACGCCGCGGCTCGGCGCAGGATTTCGTTCTCCTGCTCCAGCAGCTTGGTGCGTTTGCGCAGCTCACGCAGTTCCGCTGACTCCGTGGTCGTGGTGCCGGGCCGGTTCCCGTCGTCGGTGTCGGCGATCTTGAGCCAGCGGTGCAGGCAGGACTCGGAGATCCCGCAGTCTTTCGCGATCTGGGAGATCGGTGCTTCGCCCTTGCGGGCGACCGCGACCACGTCACGGCGGAACTCCGGCGGGAACGCTTTGGGCATGGCTGACATCCTTCCAGCGAGGAGGGCATCCTCACAGGTCAGGAGTCAACCGAACCGGGGGCAGTCCCAAGGTCCTGCGCGGGCTCGCCTGCGCCAGCGCATACCCTCGACGAGGTGACCGTCGTCGCCCCGCGAGTTCTTCAAGCAGCTCCTAGGCCGAATGTTCGTTCCGGGCGCGCAACTGTTCGGCACCACCAACCCCGACGACCCCGCGCATTGGCTGAAACGCGACTACCTCGACCGGCTCGCCGAGCTGCCCGACTGGCGTTCGTTCGCGTTCACCCTCGACGACAACCCCTCGTTGTCCGCCGAGTACCGCGCATGCATCCGCCGCGAGTACACCGGCTTATGGTTCCGCGGATTCATCCTCGGCGAATGGGTCGCCGCCGAGGGCGCCGTGTTCGATATGTGGGCCCCCCGACCGGCACGTCGTGCCGTGGGCCGAACTGCCCGACCTGCGGCGCCTGCTCGCGCCGGCGTCAACTACCGCGCCGGCGACCTGGGCGGAAATCTCCGGAGCCGACGCGAGTTCGTGGGGTGGCAGCGCGGGCCCCGGCGGACTTGGTCGCAGTCCAGCACGGGGATTGTGCGAGCGGCGATCTTGTCGCCGATCGTCGCGTAAGACACGCTCTAAGGATTCATCATCAATCAGAGCTACCGAGTCAGACTATCCGCAGGAGAGTTGAGAAGTGAGCAAATCCCCCTGTTACATAAGGTGTACTAGTATGCCTTATGGTGAGGCTTGCATGCTTGTTTACCTTCGATGGTTCGCCCATCGACGCAACGGAGCTTGTGCGCGATCCCTGGCGGATATGTCTTCCGCTTAATTTCAACCGTCAATTCCAGTGTCCTTAGTTCCCACCTTGATGCCGTTGGACTATAAAACTATTTACTAAAGGGATTGTAAGTGCGCAGTACGTCGTAGAGCCTAGCACGTTTGGCCGTCTCGAGACGTTCGCCTAGCGCGTCCGAATTTATGTGAAAGATTTTGACTTGGCCGTCCTCGATTTTGTACTGGCGTTCAACTTGTACAGGCACACCCGGAAGTCTGGCCCACAGGATGGGGAACTTATCAGGCTGGAGTAATCCTTCAAAATCAAGGCCGCTCAGAACCCCCGAAATCAGAATGTAGAGGCCGTTGCCGCCATTAATTGGCTCTACCAATTCAAAGGTGATCACGAGGTCTGGTGGATTGAGAGTAAGAGAATGGCTGGCATAGGCTAGATTACTTACCGCCTCTGCCTTCGATCCGCTGCCAGCGGTCAGTGCTTCATCAAAATAGGGTGCATTGTCGCATAAATGCTCTAGTGTCCTAGAGTCAATGAACTCCTGTATCGCTGTTAGCGTAGGGTCATCTTTGGGGAGCCGCCTATAGATTTCTTGTATATCGAACGAGAGTAGGGACGTCTTAGTTAGAGTCACGAGGTCGGCCGTGCGACTGCGCCCGAGCGTCACCGCTAGTTCGCCCACGATATTGCCCTCGTTCATAACATGTGCTGGCTCCGAGGGGTTCGCAGACCCTTGGCCCTCGGAATTGTAGACACCTACCTGGCCATGAAGGATCACGAACATGGTGTCGCCATGGTCGCCAAAGCGACAGATGACCTCGTAAGCGTCGCGCTCAATAAGTTCGCCAAGCTGTACCAGCTCTTTAAGTGTTCGACCTGGTAGTTTTCCGAGAAAAGGATTGGACGTTTTGCCGCGATGAGGATCTTCGTACATGAGGCCGCTCTCGGCAATTCTGTGAATTGCGTCAATCGCCTTTGTGTCATTTGAGTTTATCTGCATAATGCGCTTCGTGAAATACATCGCAGACCAGCTATCGCTAGTGCTTAACGCGCGCTTTAACCCCTCCTGATCCTCATCGACCGGCAGGCCCCAGTGAGACTGAGTTTGCTCGAATGACATCAGCCACAGTTGTGCGGGCTCCATGTTCTTGTCTCTAAGTATCCGCATGTCGTGAAACGTTACTTCGAGATCGGCGGGACTATGTTCGTATGCCAATCTGAAGGCATCCGAGACGACAATACATTCCGGCGAACCTGTGTTAACTATCCATGCGGCAAAGTTGATTCCAGGACCCACAAATTGATGTCGTCCATCAGCGCCTGTAATTCGGTCAACAGAGCCGAAATGTGCAGTAATCCGAAGTGGGGCATCTGCTACCTTCGCCCACTCTCGTAGGTCTGCCAAGAGTTGAATAGCTGGTTCCTGCCACATGTCGCCGACAAGTACGACATGACCGCCGTCTCCCCCTGACGCCCACGCGATATCTCCGTCGGTCACCGCTCCGAGCGTCTTTGCGACGATTTTATTTATGCTATCAACATTGTGAGTCTGACTACTGCGATTCATCCTTGAGTGACGTACTATATCGCACGAGACGATCGCAACGTCAACGGCATGCGGACCTTCAGCCGTTCCAAGGCTGGAAATTGTACTGGCCTGTTCATGATCCTGTAAGTCGTCACTCCTAAGCTTGATGTCAGTCCGGATCGGCGCGATTGGCGGTAAGGTCGGGTTTTTGTCAGTGCTGGGCGGGTTTTCATTCCGATCGAGATTTCGACGCCGTAGTTGGATGCGATCCCAGGCTTCCGCCCAGCGTGGATCCTCGAGTAGATTTACGTCGCAATACTCGACAAATGTTAGAAGAAATGGCTTTGTTGGAAATTTTCCATTCAGCACAAGACTGAGATTAGTGCGTCCAATACGCACCCGAGACAGGCTTGTTCCTGGAAGCTTGCCGCCTTTTTCATTCGTATCCTTCTCGATAACACGACTTGGCGGCTCTCCGGCGTGAATCCATAGCTTCTTCAAGCAGAGCGACAATTCGACTTCATTGCGAGCTTGCAGGGGGTCAATGTCATGTCCACTGTCGTCCATGACGTGCTCACCTCCTTGCCTGTCCGCTCACGTCCACTCGTGGCCTTTTATGTCCGCTCGTCATCGTAGTCCCGCCTTAACTTGGGACCGTGTCCGCGTTTGTCCAGTGTCAGTATATCCTTGTCCAGGATCTACCGAATATGGCAGCTATCTGTGCAGGTCTGTCCATGTCTCTTGCCCGCCCTCAAGGTATATGACTTGCTGGGTCTTGAGCGGCTTCACCAGGACGCCGCCTTGTTCGCGAAGGAACGAGCCGTGGATACCTGGCTTGGCGTCATTATAGTGATCATAGCCGTGCTTCAGCTTTGTGTGGATATCACCAAACTGGCGATGGCGGGTCGGAGGGCACGACGAGCAGTACGCCAACCTGCTGCGAGCCGATTTGAGGGTGACTCACCCGTCAACCGGGGTTGATCGAGAAGGCGAGTTTTAATGCCGCGCTGACCGGTCGGGGCCGGCGCCACCTCTGCCGCAGGGTGACGAGCGTGCGCACGGCCAGGATCAGGACGGGGGCGTCTCGCTACGCACGATCGCTGCCGAGTCCCACGACGTGACCGCAGGCCGCCGGATCGGGAACAGTAGGTAGGTCGTTACCGACGACACGGTTCCGCTGCGGTCATCGGTCGAGCTGCTGTTGCAGCGTCTACCGATCGGCGGGCGGCGCCATCTGGCCCACCAGCCGCCACCCTTCCTGCGGTGCTGGGCCTAAGGACACCAACAGAACCGATGTCGACACGACCCCGCCGCCCGCTGGGACGCCCTGGTCGCGCATGTCCAGCAACTCAGTCACCGTGGGTCGGCTCGCGGGACCGCACGCGACGCAGGCCGGTAGCCGCACCTGTCATTCCCGCCGCCGCTTTCCTTTTCGGTTCCTCGATCTGACCCCGCCTGGCCGGCAGATCAGCCAACCGGATGGCGGTGTCGCCGGCGCGGGCACGCAGCACCTGGATGGCGTCCTAGACCTGCCCCCGCTCGGCCAGCAGCCGAGCCAACCGGGCGGTGGCGGTCACATCACCGTTCTCCGCGCGGGACGCGCAGCTGCTCGCCCATCCCGTGCTGGGGCCAGCAGCTCAGCCAACGCTCCGGCGGCGGTCCCGGTCCCCGTTGTCGGCGAGGGCACGCAGCACCTCAATGGCGTCCTCGACCCGCCCTTGTTCAACCAGTAGCTCAGCTAAAGAGGCGGCGGCGTGGCTGTCGCCGTTCTCGGCGCGGGAACGCAACTGTTCGATCTGTTCTTGCTTGGCCAGTAGCACAGCCAAGCGATGGGCGGTGTCCTTGTCGCCGTTGTCGGCGCGGGTGCGCAGCTGCTCCAGCTGCCCTTGCTCGGCCAGCAGATCAGCCGTTCGGCGGGCAGCGGGGTCGTCGCCGTCGTCGGCGCGAGAGCGCAGGACCCCGATGGCGTCCTCGACCTGTCCCTGCCCCACGAGCAGATCAGCTACCCGGTAGATGGCGGCCCCGTCGCCGTTGTCGGCGTGAGGGCGCAGCACCTCGATGGCGTCCTCAACCTGCCCTTGCTCAACCAGCAGATCAGTCAACCAGGCGGCGGCGTGGCTGTCGCCGTTCTCGGCGCGGGAACGCAGCTGCTTTATCTGTCCTTGCTTGGCCAGTAGCACAGCCCAGCGGCGGGCTCATCGCCGCGGTCAGCGAGCTGCTGGAAGAGGGTGAGGGCTTCGTGGTCGCGGTCGTGGTGCTCGGCGTTATCGGCGAGTCGTTGGGTGTCGTCGGGGTGGTGGTGGATCAGAGCGTGCCAGGCTGTGTCGGGAAGGGGCTGCTGGTGGTGGGCGTACAGGGCGTGTTGGTGCAGGTAGTCAGCGGTCTGGTAGCCGGCGATGGTGCCCATGCGGGCGGGAACGGGAGTGAGGGCGGCGGTGGCGCCGTGCAGCAGCTTGGTGGCGTAGTTCAGGGCGTCGTCGAGCCAGTCCGGGGATGCGGTGGCCACGTCCCGATCGTCGAGGTGGCCGGGTGCAGCGTCGGCAAGGTAATCGCGGGTGAGGGGTGAGTGGGCGCCGACGCGGCGGGCGTCGAGCGCAGCGGTGATGACCGCCTTCGCGTAGGCGGGTGCCTGGTTCCAGTGACGGATCAGGTCCGGGCCCCCGGCCATCACCTGTGTGAACCCGGCGTCGGGGGTCTCGAGCGCGACCCGGATCCGGCGATCGGTGCCGGCGAGCTCCTCGGCGCGACGCCGCTCGTGGGCACTGAACGCATCGGGCACCTGCACGACGTCGGCCAGGCCGAGCAGGCGCCGGTCGTTGGCATACGGATCCGACCGTCCCTTCTCGGGCAGCGCCACGCGCTTGTTGTGCTCGCCGGGCCAGCGGGTCGCGGCCAGCACCACTCCGGCCGCGATCAGCTCGCGGACTTGGCCGGCTGGCACGCCCCCGGCAAAGTCGAGGTAGTCCTGCAGCTCGTCAGCCACACCACGGTTCGCCCGGTCGGGTGCGCGTCGAACTGCCACCGCGACTCGCCAGCGACCCGACCTCAGGTCAAGGTCAGCTTGACGCGGTTGACCCACATCCGGACCGTCGCCCGGTCATCCTTCTTGAGCAAGCGCATGTGGGAAAGCCGGTTGCGGATCGGCACGATGTCCTGGGTGAAGTGCTTCCAGGCGACCGCATCCCACGAAAGGCCGTCGAACTGCGGCGACCGCACGACCTCGAGCAATTCGCCGAGGCTCAGCCACTCGGTCGGATCACGCAGGTCGGACACCGTCGCCGCGGTAGGGTACACATCGCCTCGTGCCCGGCCCAGCACGTTGTCGGCGATCGCCTTATTGAACAGGTTCCGGCGCCAACTGCCACCTGAAGCGGCGATGGCCGCCTCGCGCAGGGCCTTGCGGATCGTGCGCTCGATCAGCCAGAGCCCGTCGGACACGTCCGAAAGTTCGGACTGCGGCCCGACGACGGCGGCGATGGTGTCGGCGACGGCGTTCTTGAACTTCCAGAACGGTCCAACCGCCGTGAATTCCAGGGAGCCATCGACCACCTGGGCCAGCCCAGCACCGCGGAGCGCTTCCGCCACTGCCGGCTCGACCTCGTTCACGAAGCCGTCGACGTGGTTGGCTTCGAAGATCGCGAAGTCGAGGTCGGTCAGCACGTGGACACCGAGCTCACCGAGCGAGGCCCGCAGGAGGGCCGGCACATCCAGATCCGGCCCCAGTCCCACCGCGGCGAGCGCCGCGCCCGAGCTTGCCTGCATCTCTTGCGGGCGTTCTTCCGGGTTGAACAGGGAATACAGTGCCACGCCGCGTCGTCCAGCAGGTTGCTGCCCGCTACCGGCGCGAAAGCGATCTTGGGCATCCGCGAGACCAGGCAAACGTCGATCTCGTCGTCCCGCAGCTGATTGACCCGCGCGCGGAGCGCTCCCAGCGTCGCGCTCCCAGCCTTGCCGTCCGCCGCGAACGCCTCCACGTTGTCCAGGATGACCCGACCGGTCGGCGGATCGACCGGATCCGAGGTGGCGGCGAAGCTCACGGAGTCGAGCAGCGTTCCGTCCAACTCGGCCAGCAGTGGCGCGCGCAGCACCTCGAACGCAGCACCGCACTGGACGAAGACCAGTTTGTTGCGCTTGAGCTTCCGGCGGATCTCGGCGGCCCGGGTGTGGGCAGCGGAGCGGATGAGTTCGGTCATAGCAGCTGCAGCACCGGGGTGAGTTCGTAGGCGTTATCGATTTCCTGGACGAGTCCGAGGCTGACGAGGTGCCCGAGTGCCAGTGGCACGTCGTCGGCGACCACGGCGAAGTCTTCCGGCTCGTTCATCAAGATCTCGATCAAGTACGCCTCGTCCGGGTAGTACCTCTTGACGTGGTCCAGCATCTCCCGCATGTTCCCGGCGATCTGCCTACGCCACGTGTTGATCGTCCGCAGCACCAGCGGCTTCTTGATCTCCCGGTGAAACGTGTCGACCCGGCAGCTCGTTCACAACAGCGGAAGCCAGGTGCCGGTAGAGGAACGCGTGCCCGCCGGTCGCCTCGAACAAGGCATCCAGCGCGCCGGCGTCGATGGTGATCCCCATCTTCTGGCCGACCGAACGGGCTAGGTCGTCCGCTTCGTGGCGTTCGAACGGAGCGAGAAAGTTCGCCTTCGCCCAGGAAACAAAGGGTTCGGGCGCCCGTACAACCGTCCGCTCTCGATGATCGCGCTGGTGAGCCCGGACAGCAGAAAGGTGAAGTTGCCGTTCTCCTGCACGAGACTTCGCAAGACGCCGAGCAGCTGGGCGATCGACGTCATCTCGCCCTCGTGGACGTCGATCCGGTCCGACGGCGTCAGGTATTCGATCTCGTCGAGCATCAGGACGACCGTGATCTCGCGGTCGGCAAGCTCACGCAGGGTCGCTTGGAACGCCCGCTTGAACTCCGAGATCCCGGGAGTCGCGTCGAGCCCTTTCAGCGCCTTCGTCGGCAGCTCTCGCTGCCTGAGTTCGCCGAGCAGGTCGTCGATCAGGTCCTGCAACAGGATCGGCACCGGGTCGTCGGGCGGAGACGGAAGACTCTCCAGGTCGCGGAGAATGAAGATCGTTTCGGGTCCGGCCAGATTCTTCTTCAGCTCCGACAGCACACTGGTCTTCCCCGCCTTGCGCAGCCCGAAGAGGCCGGCGACCCGCTGGTTGCGGATGTCGTCGCGGAGGGTTTGAAGCAGCCGCCGCCTGCCGAAGAACCGGTCGCCCTGGACCGGCGTCGTTTCGTAGAACAGATCACGGGAGAAGACGTAGTCGCGCAGGAGCTTGATGAACGCGATCGGGTCACCGTCGTCGGACAGAACGAGCGGAACGGCCAGGAAGTTCCCGGAGGACCAGTCGTCGAGCTTCTCCCGCAGGCGCCGGTCGGGCGCCCAGAGGAACATCATGTCGGGCGTCACTTCCCGCTGCAGCCCGACCAAGGCCTTCTTCGCGGCCCGGAACGTCCTGATCTGCAGATCCTCGTGCGGACTGTAGAAGAAGAACACCTCCCTCGTCAGCCCGAAAGCGTTCTCGATGGCGCCGCTGAAACGCACGAGCGCGAACCCGCAGTCCTCGAACCTGGGCACCCGGCCGACGAGCGAGTAGACGAACTGTGATCCGAAGCGGCCCAGAATCGCCTGATGGTCCTCGACGACGGGGAACTCTTCCTTGAGGCGCTTCAGGTTCCGCAGCGTGTCGGGATGCGTCGACGGCCGCACCGCCCCAGCGTTCCACGTCGATTGACGCGGGGTGGTCGACCCCGCCGCCATCGCGGCGTCGTACTGACCGAACGACTCCTTAACCCGAGTCGCCACCGCTTCGTCGACGAGGCTCGACGCGCTGCGCACCGGAATGCCGAGCTCAGCCAGCCGCATCAGGACACGCCTGGACGTGATGTCCAACGATTTCGCCAGCTCATGGACGCGAACATGCACTCTGCGGCTCCCCCACCGTGTCGGTTTTCGCGACAACATTAGTCCGCGTTCACCCGAATCGCCTGCCGGTACGGGCGGCGTGTCTCCGCTACCCGATCCTCGCACCACCGCTGCTCAGTCTGGCAGTCGGAGCCAGCGAAATCCTTTCGTGCCCGGTGCTCGGCAATGACGCAGCCCTAGCCAGACTGTGATGGCCGCTCAGGAGGACTGGACCGACGATCTCGATGGCCAGCAGGGTGACGACTACGCCAGCGACCAGAGGGAGTCCGGGCTGGCCGTGATCGCGCTCGCGGCACTCTCTTCGTTTCGACGGAGAACGACGGAGTCATCGACAAGCACGAGATCGCCCGGTAGATCGAAGCTCTCAAGGAGATCGCCGACTGACGGCCAGTCGAGACACCTCAGTAACCGCGCGACGGCACACTGTCGGGCAGGTTTCCAAGGAGCACAAAGAACAAGATCAGGCCAAGAATCGCCGTCGTCGCCAAGATAGTGGCTAACACCAGCACATGCCTACGGATTGCCAGCAACTGCGCCAAGATCTCCAAGTTGATCCGAGTGGCATAGTCGGTCGGGCCATCGGCCTCCGACGACTCCACGCGAAGACCTAGCCGGCGACAGCCACCTGGCCGGTCCCACCTTCTCGTCCGGCCCCGCCGTAGCGCTTGGCGCGACAGATCCTACGGCCGAAACCAGACGACTCGCTCAGCAACTGGACGTGGCTACAACGCCTCATCAGCGCACACACCGACCGTGAGACGGTCGTTGTCGCGTTGCGCGATGATGCGACCGCAACGGGAGCGGTGGACGGCGGTGTACGCCGCAGAGCCCGAGTGACTCCCGCACGACCTCGTCGGCAGGGCACTCCCGCAGCTCCGCGCCTTCATGGCTGGTTGAGCCAATCCCACGGTCGCTCGGTTGGAAGAAGGGAACGCCCGCGGTTGGGACAGGGCCGAGCGACCTGTTCCCCAGGCCACTACTCGGACGCGGATAGGCCGAACGATGACCTCAACACGGGACTGCCGACATAAAACCGATGGTCAGGCCAGTTCCCATCCTTTGGTACCCCCGCGCGAGGTCCGGCCCTCCGCAGAACGATCTCGCACAGGTGGGTGCCCCGAGACCCGGCCAGGGCGGGGGCGCATACCGAGACCACCTAACACCAGTAGGGAATGCCGCTGCCACTGGCCTCCGACGGCGGCTCCGTCGTGCGGCCCATCGCTTATCTTCGGAGCAGGCCACCGCCGGAACGTTCGTCAACGCGATACGTAGTCGCATGTGAGGCGAAGCAAGTCAGCGGATATTCTGAAGGTGTCAGCCCGGAGTCCGGAACCCGTGACGCACTCCTGAACTCCCGCCCGCACCGACAGCTCAATCGCCGCGCACGGCTTTCCCGGTCATCTCGTGCGCCAGGTAGTCGAGGACGCTGTGGTATCTGAACGCGTGGATCTCCGTCTCGTGCTCTCTGTCCACGGCGAACGAGGTCGCGAACCCCTTGGGTATTGCGCACAGGTCACCGACGTCGGAGATGTTGACCCACTTCCGAACCCCGGGCGGACGAGGCGCCGGCCGCGTGACGGGCTTGGGGGACAGGCGGTTGAACACGGCCTTGGGAAGGCCGAGCGGCGAACCGATGGTGACCAGCACGTCCACCTCGATATCGGGGTGGGCGCTCAACGCCTCGTACGCCACCACCGAGCCCAGCGAGTGTCCGACGACCACGTGCGCGCCGGTGCTCCGGATCTTGTCCGCCACGTGGTCTCGTGCCGCGATCCTGCGTTCGCCGTTGCGCTTGCCCAAGTAGCGCTGGACATCGCGCAGGAAGGTGAGGATGAACAGCTGGATCGGCAACTCACCCCAGGGCATGCCCGACATCCGGCCCACGACGTCCCGCGGGATCCGGGTGAGATCGCCCTGGTCGACGCCCACCGGGCCGTTGAGCTCCAGGTCCCAGGCGACCAGCATCTCGAGGGCCTCTTCGTCGAGGCTGTCGGGATCACTGTCCCCGCTCTGGCTGGCCGAGCCCCTCAGCAGGTGGGCGAAGTACGGAACAGTGAGTTCGAACGGCACGTCGGCCATGCTGCGGGTGAGCGCGGCCGACCACATCTCGCCGAGCTGTGCGGATCGCGTGTCCGGTTCCCAACCGCTGTGGAACTGGTTGACGCCGTGCACGCCGATGATGCGGAGCATCAGTTCTCCCCTACCGTGTAGATGACGGTTTCCGTTGTGGTTCGGACGAGCAGGCGGTCGGGCTGGCCGGCCGCGCACAGGGAGTGGAGGTCCACCACGGGGTCATCCACCTCCGTCGAGGCCAGCACCGTCCCGGTCATCGGGTCCCACACGCGCACCTCGCCGTTCTCGGTGCTCGAGGCCACGCGGGGCTTGCCGCCCGACGTCCAGGCCGCGATGGCCGTGACGGCGCCGTCGTGCACGCGGTGACTCCACTTGTGTCCGGTGGTGGCCGACGTGACCGCGGCGTCCGGGCCGGTCACCGTGAGCACGCCATCGCCGTGCGGAACCCACGCCGAGCGAGGTCCGCAGGAGGACGGCACGGCGAACCAGCCCCGGGCCACCACCGAGTCGGCGACGACCTTCCCGGTCATGGGGTCCACCGCACGGAGCCGCTCGCCCTCGGCCATCACGAAAGCGGTCCACTCGCCCGTCGCAACGGTCCTACTCGGTGCACCGAGATGCTCCGGCAGCTCGGCGAGCTCCGTGCGGTCGGAGTCGTTCAGCAACGTGATGCGCGCGGGCTTCCCGTACGCCACAAGAACACCGCCTGGGGTGGCCCGCGCGACGACAGACGCCACATCCCCGGTCTGGATCTTCGTCCACTGTGAACCCGGTGCGACGGAGCTGCCGGTCGCGTCGAATCCGTGAGTTCCCCTGGTCGTCTCGGCGATCGCCACCAGTGCACCCGACTGGTCACGGGCAAGGGACAACGACTTGAGAGGTTCACCCAGCTGGATGGGAACACCGCGCGGCCGCCGCTGCACCGGGCTCCACCAGGAGAGCCTTCCCGACTGGGTTTCCACGACGACGACAGGCTCACCATCCTCGTCCTCCAACGTCACTGCGGCAACGACCCGGCTGCCGTCCTCGGAGATCGTCTCGAAGTCCCAGCCGGAGTTTTGCCGGATCCACAGCTGCCGCTGCCCGTTGCGCAGGCCGGCGAACACGAAGGGGGAACCGGTGAGGAAACCCGCTGTCGCGGCGGAGAACGTCGCCGGTGACCGGATCGTCTCGGTCCGGCGGTCCGGGAGTTCTACCTGAAGCTCGCGTCGGTCGGCACCGAGTCTCACCACCGGTGTCTCGGTCCTGGCGGCGGCACCGGTGCTGACCGCGAAGGCAGGAACGAGACCCTTGGTGCCCGCCAGTGCCGAGGCGAGCTTCGGTGAGCCGGCCCGTGCGGCGACCAGGGCCAGTTCCGCCGCCGACTCTGTCCCTGCGTCGAGCACGGCGGCGCTCGCGTTCACGATCGGACTCGGGGCGAGCTCGCGGATCCACTCCCGGAGCCCGCCATCCCCGAAGAGGTACTCGGGATCGGCGAGAAGCTCGTCGAGCCGGTCGGCGCGCGCCGCGAACTCCAGCGCGGTGTGCCGCTGGTGGACCGGCGTGCGGTCCCAGCCACGCCGACCGCTCCGGGTGACGGACTGCAGGAGCGCTGAGAAAAGCTCGGCGGGGCCCACCTGACGGTCGTCGTTCGGACCATAGGGCCGAAGTCGGAGATGCTCCTCCAACCGGGCATCGAACAGGTGATACCGCACAGTCGTCTCCACGCCCGAAATGCGCAGGTAGTGACTCAGCGCGGGAAGCAGACCGCTGAAGGCACTCACGGTGAGACGGCCGTCGTCGTCGGTGAACAACGGCGCCAGTGCGCAGAGGTCCAGTCCGGTGAGACCGGACGCGGGCGCCTGGGCCAGCGTAGCGAGGACCGCGCGGGCCCAGCCGGCCGACGGAGCTACCTCCGGGTCCAGTTCGAACGATCCCGCCACGGTGGACGGAACGTCCGCGCCCACCGCGGTGGCCGTGTCCGCGGTCGGCAACTGCCCCTTCAAAACGTGACGCACGTAGTTGCGCGCGATGAGGAATTCGCCCAGGACGCGTGAACCGGCGTCGACCTCCAACGTCTCGGCGAGCCCTTTGGCGACCTTGGCCCCGATTCCGGCGAGGCCACCCTCCGGACAGCCCGCGGCGAGCAGGTTCTCCGCGTAGACGCGGAGGTCCTCGCGGAGCGCCCAGAACAAAGGGCTGTCCAGATCCACTACTTCACACTGCACCGCGGGAACGGACCGCACCGCGAGCGCGACCTTCACGCCGGGTGTGCGCGAGAGCGGGACCAGCAGATCCGTCATCACGTCCGCCAGCGCTTCCTCCACCCCGTCCACCACCAGTACGACCCGTTTGAGCCGGTCCAGGCCTGTGGCCAGTGCCGCCAGGTCGAGGCTGTCACGGGTGCCGAACAGCGTCGCCGTGATCTCCAGGAGCAGGTAGTTGCGGTCGCGGCGGCGAGCGTCTACCTGGACCACCTGGTAGTCACCCAGGTCGACCCTGGGCAGCGTGGGACGGGATTCCGGGGGCAGGTCGGGGTGCAGGGCATGCGCGAAGGCGTTCAGCAGTGCCGACTTGCCACTGCCCGGAGCCCCGGTGATGGCGAGGACGTCGGGACTGTCGTCGTCGACGAGCCATTGGGCCAGCAGGTCGAGTTCTCGAGCGCGGCCGACGAACGGGATCTCGACCCACCACGGCCGGGGGCTCGCCGACTCCAGGACGGGGAGCGGCGCGACGGGCTCGTCGCCGTTGATGAACAGCAGCGGCAGGTCCGCTTCCGTGCCCGCTTCGAACCACGAGGCTGTGACTCGCTGAGGATCGGCGTCCGTGTCCTCGGTGACGAACCGGTTGACCCGCTTTCGCACCATTGCGGTGAAGTCGCTGTAGCCGATCCACCGGCTCTTCGTCTGCACCGGCTCGCCGTCCCCGTTCAACGCGGAGAGGACCGCCGTCACGGCGCGGGTGAACCTGGCGGAAAAAGCGAGTTGCGCCGGCCCGGAAGCCGCCAGCAGCCATACTTTGCGCTTATTGGCCAGTCGGACGAACTTCTCGAATTCGACAGCCCGGCCGCCGTGGCAGAGGTCGAGCAAGAAGACGATGGTCGGCCCCGCTGCCCTTTCCTCCGCATCAAGGATCCAGTCCGCGACATTGGCGTCCTCCCATCGTCCGTCCGAACCGGCGACCTGCAGTGAAACCGTCTGCTCGGAAAGCTTGCCGTGGGAAAGCACGTGAACGACGACGAGGTCGTCCGGACCGTACTCCCGGACAACGGACCTGATGGCGTCCGTCATCTCCACACCAGTCGGACCTACCCCACCGACAGTCGGCAACACTTCGAAACCGTTCGCGGACAGCGCCTTCTGCAGCTCCTCCGCTTCGTGCAGGAACGGCAGGGCGGCAGGCGGCTGGATCACGTCGAGCTCGTTGTCGGCGGTCAACCGGGGGCCGCCGAATTCGGTGACCCGAAATACCAGTGCAACTCGTCTGAGGGCTGTGCGCATCGTGGTGACGCCTCGATCGGAGAGTCGGGGAACGTGCCGTTGAATCTCCGACCGGCTCCTCCGCGTTACAAGGTCACCGATGGAGCACCCGAACGGTTCAACGAGTAACACTTTCCCGGATCTTTGCGAATCCGACATGAGACTCGCCGCCGGAAGATCACGGGACCACGCGGCAGCCAAGCACGGATTGACCATTTTCTGTCCATTTTTCGAGAGGATGAGGACGGTGCGCGCCAAGCTGGAAAATGCCCGTTTCGACGACGAAGAGGCACCGATCTACTTGCGCTGGCCGTTCTGGTCCGCGGCCGGTTGTGCGGCGCTGTCCACCTGCCTGCTGCTCATGCGGTACGAGCCGGTGTCCGCATGGTTCTGGAGCGGCACCGACCAGGGGTCCGTGCTGGGGTGGGCCAACACGATCGGCTGGGTTCTGTCGTCGCTCGTGCCCGGGTTGCTGTTCGCCCTTTTCCGCCTCAACGACCGCGCACTGCGCAGGCACGCGAATTACCGGCTGAAAGGCGGCGCCAAGACGCGGATGGTGATGATGACGCTGACCGGGTGGCTGCTCGGCCCGATCCACGCCTTCCTGGCCGCCCGGTGGTGGCTCGCATGAGCCGCCTGTGCGCACTCCTCGGGCTGGTCCTGGTCCTCATCGGACTCTTCCCGGCCGCGGCCCGGTCCCAACCCGACCTGCGCCAGCTGGGCGGCTGTGTCCGCGAACACCACACCTTCAGCATTTTGCTCGTGCTCGACCGGTCCGAAAGCCTGGACGAAACCGACAAGTCGTTCGAGCGGATCTCGGCCGCCAAGGCTGTCGCGTTCGAGGTGTCCTCGGTGCTGGGACGCCGGCTGGCGGGCGACGAACCAGTCCGGGTGGACATGGCTGTCGCGGCGTTCGCCGACACGTTCGAGACCGCTCCCTGGCGATCGCTGCCGGCCCAGCAGGACTCGGTGCTGGCCGATTTCGACGCCTACGACAACAAGGACCACGGGCGGGACGGCAAGGCCACCGACTTCACCCTGGTGATGAACCGTGCCCGGGAGGTGTTCGCCCAGCGGACCGCCGAGGTGAACGGAGCCCCGCTGTGCAAGGCGGTCCTGCTGTTCACCGACGGCGAGTTCGACGCGGTCGGGACCGACGACAAGGCGGCCGAAGCGGCTCTCTGCGCGCCGGGTGGGCCCGTCGACCAGCTCCGCGCCAGCGACATCACCCTGGCCGTCGGCGCGCTGACCTCGGGGGAACGCAAACCGGACCAGGCCCTGTTGCGACGCATGGCGGGCATCGACCCCGGTTGCGGCGAAACGCCGTCACCCAGTGGCGCCTACGTACCGATCGCCCAGAACGACGACCTGGTCCAAGAGCTCGTCAAGCTCGTGCCGGTGGGCACGCCACCGAAACTGTGCCGGACGGAGCGCGATTGTGAGTTCACCCTCGAACCGACGATGACCACGTTCACCGCGATCGTACGGCTGGGGAAAACCGGTGCAGGGCTGATGTTGCGACCTCCGCGGGCCCAGGCGGTCCCGCTGGTCCCACCCGGCCGGACGCTGGCCGTCGCGGGCACCCGGCTGACCACGCGGTGGCTGGACGACAACGTGATCGGGCTGACCGCCGCGCTGCCTGAGACGGCGGTGGGACAGTGGGCGGGAACTTGGTCTCTCACCACCGACGGCGGCGCCACCACGCTCGATGCTCGAGTGTTCCTGCTGGCGGACCTGCGGCCGGCGATCGTCGGTGAGCCGGACCTGCAGCGCGGCAAGCCGTGGCGGATGGACCTCGGCGTCGCCGGCGCGTCGGCACTGCGACCCGCCGGCTCCCTCGAACCGCGGTTCACCGTCTTCTTCACCGACGGCACCGAACGCCTTCCCGCCTCGGTGACACCCGCACCGGGCGACTCGACCCGCGCGACCGTCGAGTTCGCCGCCCCCGCGTCCTGGCACGGGACGTCGGTCGACGTCGAGGTCGAACTCCGGCTGAAGACCAGCGGCGGAACCGACATCAGCCCCGGTCCTCTCATCCGGCGGCTACCCGTGCGAACGCTTCTGGACGTCACGCCGAAGGAACTCGTCTTCGGCGTGATCAACGGCAGGGAGCCCGCCCGCGCTCCCGTCACGATCACCGCGACCGAACGCGCGGGCTGCGTCCGGTTCGACGGCGTCCGCATCAACGTGAGGGCGGTGAAGGTCGACACGCGGGTCCTGGGCCGGGACGACCAGCCGGTCACCGGCTGCCTGCCGGTCGCGGCGAACACCAGCCAGACGGTATGGGTGCGGCTGGCGCCGGAGAAAGGGTGGGACGGCACGGCCAAGGGCGAGCTCGCCATGACCGTCTCGGAGGAAGGGGGTCCCGAGCTTCCGGTGAGTCTCGCGATCACTGCGCCGATGGTCGCCGGTGTCCCCGCCGAAGACCTCATCGGCGCGGTCCTCTTCGCGATCGGCCTCGGCCTCATCGTCCCGTGGGTGTCGGCCCGGCGGCTGAACTACTACATGAACGCCAAGGTCGACACGACATATCTGCGCTGGGCCACCACGGAGGTCGTGGTGGCCCCGTCCGGAGGCGCGCCCCGCTACCGGACTGTCGGTGCGGACACCGGCTGGCCGGCCTGGCGCGACACCCAGGCCGTGCCCGATACACCCAGGAAGCTGTCCCTCGGCCGAATCAGGTTCAGGTCCGTGGTGCTGCGACGTTCGCCGCTCTCCGCCCCAGCGCTGCGCATCACCGCGGACGGCGACCAGGTGACGACCCCGGAGCACGGACCGGATGCGCGGATCTACGCCTCTCTCGAACCGGACCGCTTGGACGGACTCGTCGTCGCCCGTCATCTCGGCTCGACCGACGACGGTGGCTTCCGCGCCCAGATCGTGATCTTCACCAGTGAGAGCCGGACGTTGACGGCCGAGCGGCGTGCAGCACTGCGCGCCTCCATCACCGAGGCCCTCGATCGGTTCCCCACCCCCGAGTCGACCGACTCCCCGAACTGATCCCGGCAACCTGAGGAGAAACCCGTGTTCCACCCGTTTTTGTTCGTCGGGGTCGGCGGCTCCGGCGGCGACACCCTTCGGCACCTGCACCGCGAACTCAAGACCCGGCTGGACCAGGTCGGCGTCCCGATGCCTTCGGGCTGGCAGTTCGTCCACATCGACACGCGGGCGACTCGCGAGCACCGGGACAAGTTGCCGCTGGACGACGGAATCACCTACATCGGTCTGGCACCGCGCGGGGTGAACTACTCGATGGTCGTGCAGTCCATCCGCACCAGGTGGCCGGAGACGGAACCCCACATGACCGGGTGGCGGCCGGACCGCACTCGGGTGGCGATCCCGATCGAGGAGGGTGCGGGCCAGTACCGGGCGATCGGGCGCGCGGTCGGCCTGCAGAAGCTCGACCACATCGGTGGCGTGCTGCGGGCGTCAGCGCGAGCCCTGGAGCAGGGCGTGGCCCTGGAAGGCCTGCGTCAGGTGACGAAGAGACTGACCGGCTCGGCGGAAGGCGACCCGGAGACGCCCACCGCGGTGGTGTTCTCGTCCCTCGCCGGTGGCACCGGCTCAGGAATCTTCCTCGACGTCTGCGACCTGTTGCGCGGAATCGACGGTACCTGGACGGACAACCCGGTCACGATCCTGTACGCGCCGGACGTCTTCGACCACCTCAAGCCGGGCGAGCGTAAGGGCGTGCACGCGAACGCGTTGCACGCCGTGTCCGAACTGCTCGCAGGGTACTGGATCGGAAACGAGAACCCCGACCCCCTGCACCTCGCCGCCGGGATCGACGTCGCGAAGCAGCGGCGCAGCGGACCCGAGCACTCTTTCATCGTCGGCACCGGCAACGACCAGCTTCAACTGTCCACACAAGACGATGTGTTCGCCGTGGTCGGCCGAACGGTGGCGAGCTGGGCGACCAGCCTGACGGTCCAGCAGCGGTTCAAGTCCTACGTCACCGGGAACTGGCAGAACAACGCGCGGATGAGCGACCCGCTCGGCCTTTCCGCCGGCCCCGTCGAACTGCCCTTCTCCGCACTGGGCCACGCGTCGCTCAGTCTCGGCCGCGACGTCTTCGCGCAGTACGGTTCCCAGTGCTTGTCACGGGCCGTCGCCGACCGGCTGCTGGCAGGCTCGGAAGTGGCCGCGAACACCAATGCCGACGACACCGGACGACTCCGCTGGCCCGCCTATGTCAAGGCCGTGCTGGACGTCCAGGACCACCAGAACCTGGCCCACGCCCTCTTCGCCGCCCTGCATCCCACCCGGGAGGCTGTCGTCGATGCCGCGGTCACCGTGATACGCGAAAAGCTGTCCGGAAAGGACCGCACGCTGTCGGCCTGGCGGAAGGTCATCCCGGTCACGGTCACGGAGTTCAACTCGGACCACGAAACCGATCAGGAGAAGCTCCTGATCGAGCGCTTCCGGGTCTGGGCGAAGGCTGCGTCCCCCCGGTTGCTCGAGACGACCAGCGAATACGTCGCCGCGTACGGCCTCGTCGTCACGGAGAAACTCATCCGGTGGCTGCACGACCAGCTGTCCGGGGAGATCGTCGGCACCGTCGCAGCGATGGGGCGCAAGGACGAGGAGATAGCCGCGACCTACGCCGAGGAGATCCACCGTGCTCTCGGGGAGGAGCCCAGGCGGCGAATCCGCAGACGCCCCGAGGAGCACCCGGTGGACTCGGTCGCCGTCCGGCAGGCGTTGGAGAACGGCGCGGAAGCCCTGCTGGGCCGGGGGTTCGACGCCGTGGTCCGTCGGCGCATCGCGGCGTTGCTCGCCGACTTCTGCTCCTCGGTGGTCAAGCCGCTGCTCGACACGTTGTCCAGTGGACTCCACACGTTGCGCACGCAGGCAAGCCTCACTCAGGACGGTCGTGCGTCGAAGATACACTCGTGGCCGGAGGGTCCGGAGTTCCCGGTTCCCGTCTCCATGCGGCCCGGACGGACGCAGTTCCTGGTGGACGGAGTGGACGACTTCCCCGCGGTGCTCAGTGAACTCCTGATCGGCGCCAGCCGCGGAGTGACCAACGCGGGCGACGCGCTCGACGCCGCCGTCACGGGGATTCTGCGCACCGGCTGGCGGCAGGAGGCCGGCGTTCCCGAACTGATCGCGGAGACCACCTCGTGGGAACCGGTGATGGCCACGGACTGGGAACAGCGGCCGGTCCGAGAACGCGCCGCCACGTTCTCCGGCGCTTTCGACGCGGATCTCCTGGTGAAGCACACAACGGCCTGGATGAACCAGAATCACTCCTTCGAGCCGTATCTTCAGCAGACCCTGGCGAACGCGTTGGGAGGTGAACACCCGACCGATCGCGAGGGAGCCAGGATCAACCGGTTCCTCGGCCTGTTCCGCGCGGCGGTGGACGCGAGCGCGCCCCTGGTGCGGCTGGACCGCACTTACAAGCTCAACAACCTGACCCGGGGCGTCGGCTTCGAGCGGGTGATCAGCGAGATCCCGTTGAACAAGGAGTCGAAGGCCGGAGCGGAGACGTTCGCGTTGCTGACCGGTCTGGTCGGCATGTCCGTCGATCTCGCGGAGAAGCACTTCAACCCGCTGGCGCGCAACGAGATCGAGTTCACGAGCTTCCTCAGCCAGCCCTGCCACCCGATGGCGTTCCACTCGCTGACCGAGCCGATCCGGCGCAACTGGACCGAGCAGCGTGCGGACGTCGACGGCCGATCGGCCTTCAACCAGTGGCGCCGGTCCCGCTCCCTCGCCAGGTCGGTTCCACTGTATCCCGAGGCCCGGGTGCGCCTCACGCGCGGTTGGTTCCTCGCGATGAGCGAAGGCGGGTTCGACCTGGTCGGGGGAGGCAGGGAACTGCTCGTCACCCTTGCGGACGGGACTCACCTGATCTTCTCCCTGATGGGCGCCCCACCGCTGCCAGGCGACGTGTTCGACGGCGTGGCGGCGATCATCGAGTCGCTTCCGCTTCTGCTGGTGGAGAACCCCGACAAGGAGGGCGAAGCCACCAGGTCGTACCAGGACCTACAGAGGCTGAACGACCTTCGCCGCGAGGACCTCGCGGCACCGGGCAACGAGGGCAGGCTCCGAGCGCTGCTGTCGTGGTACAACCGCGCGACGATGGCGTTCCCGCCGAGCCCGGCAGAGGGCACCAGCCGGGCCTGGGAACTGCGCGAGGACATCAAGACCGCGCTGCGGAGCCTGCTGGACGAGGCCGGGTCGGATGAGTGAAACCGACTTCACCATCATCGCCACCGGCTCCACCCAGGTCCGGGACCACCTTCGGACGTGGGCGGAATTCGGTCTGCTGAAGGAGTCGACGTGGATCGACGTGGGCGACCTGGACAGCCGGTCCGGCACCGTCATGGCACTGCCAGTGCTTTCGATGAGCCCCGCCGGTGCCACGGCAAGAACCTTGGGCGACGTCTTCGGCCAGGCCGAGATCAGAACGGTCCGGCTGGTCGCGTTGAGCGTGATCTGGTCCGCTTCGGCCGACGAGGAACTCGCCGAACGCCTGTGGCAGTTCGGTGACAAGCTGGTCGGCCTGCTGCCCACCACCACAAGAGTCCTGCGGCTCAACGTCATCGTCCCCAGCGGAGAACGGATCGACGCCAAAGGTCTGCTCGACGCCGTGTGCAACCTGAACATCGTGGTGTCCACGGAGGACCGCGCGAGAGAGGGCGCCGCCGACCTCCAGATCGACACGCAGGAACACTTCTTCGCGCACGCGGCCCTCGCGTGCGCGACCGTTGCCGGGTTGTGGCACGACAGCGAGAACACGGCGTTCGACCAACTGCGGGAGGACGCCGGTGCACGAGGCACCACCGTCCTGGCCCGCCCCTACGCCCGCGTGGTCGACGCGAGCGGCATCCCGGACAGCCTCATCCAGCGCATGCTGAACGGCGGGGTCTCAGGCCTGCGCGAGTTCCTCGGCGACGAGCGTCCCATCAGCGATGACGCCGTGGTCACGAAGGTCGTGGAGGCGTTCCTCCCCATCGAGGACGGCGTTCTGTACTACAAGGACAAGCAGAAGCCGATCGCTCCGATGCGGCAACGAGTCGTCAGAACCACCTGGGAGATGGCCGTCCGCTTCTACCGGTTCCTCTGGGGACGTCCGCTGGACTGGAAGCGGGACCTGGCCCAGCAGCTGCCGGAGTCGATGAAGGCGTGGCTCTTCCGCGTCACCAGGGACGAGGAGGACCCCTTTCCTCTCGAGCGCCCCACCACCAGCGAGATCATCGAGATCGCCCTGCGGGCGCCGACCGAAATGCCCCGCGTGGCACCGCCCTACCCACAACTTTGGCATCCGTTGCGGCAGATGACGTTCGCACTCATGGACGGCGGACCGTTGCCGCCCGAGATGCAGGAGCAGTGGGGAACCACCAAACCGCGGGTCTCCGACCCCGCCCGGATCACCCCTGATCCGAGAGCCCCGTTCCAGTTGACCGTCGCCGAGCAGGACATCCTCAAGAACGCGAAACTGCCCCACCACAACATCCGTCCAGGCGATTCCAACGCCGTCAACCGATTCACCGCCCGGCTCGCCCGCGCGACCGAGACGTTGAAAGGCAGCTACGCGCACGCGAGTTCCGAGCAGCGCGCGAAGATCAGGGAGAACCTGGAGATCCTGCTGTCGTGCCGGGAGAAGGTCACGGCTTGGGCGAAGGAGCAGGCGAGCGCCAGTTCGGTCTTCGGCAAGATCGGTATTCACCTCAACGAGGAGATGGACAAAGCGAGCAACGCTCTCGGCCGGCGCCGGCGCGACTACGCGAGGGAAGAAGAGGAGCGGGGCAAGGCGGTTCGCGAACTGGAAACCCTCCGGGACAAGGCCGGTAAGCTCCTCAGACCGTTCGCACTGGGCTGGGCGGGCCTGGTGGTTCTCGTGGTACTCGGGGCGGTCCTGCTGCCGCTCGACGGGCTGAGCGGGAGGGTGGTGCTGGCCGGCGCACTGTTCACGGCGCTGGGAGCGGCCTTCATCTTCGGCGTTTTCCTGTGGTTTGCGCTGCGCGCCAGCGCGATCGAACACGAACTCGACGTGATCGAGCACCGCAGGAGGGCGACGATAGCCGCAGTGGAGGAGTGGCCGACCGAGGGACAGCGCCTCGGGGCACTGTACGAGATCCTGCTCGACTGGGGCGAGATCCTGGGCTGGATGCTGTACGAACCGTTCGGTGAGAGCAGAGAGCCCGGGGGCGTCGCCAGCATCGGAGGCCTCGTCAAACCCCACGCTTTCCAGACAGGCCTGCTCGAACCACCCTCCGGCCAGCAGATGGCGCGGCTCGCCTCGACTGTGGCTCGCACGCTGTTCACCAATGGCTGGCTGTCCCGGCTCTACGACGTAGCGCTGTCCGCGGTGATCACCGACCGCGACGACCCCGACGTGGACGGGCGGGCCTGGGTCGACCCCGACTACTCCCCCGGCCCCACCCGAGTGGAAGACCTCGTCGACTCGGACGCCGAGGACGATCGGATCACCGACGGCGACGCAGGGCACCAGGCCGGCCCGGCGCACGCACGGGACCGCTTGCTCCGCGGTGTACGCGGCGACACGGCTCCCCAAGCGACCTACAGCCACATCGTGGCGAGGATAAAGGAAAACCTGCGCACGGAGCCGCCCTCCCACCTGCTCTCCCGCATCGACCTCGGCACCAAGGAAGTAGGAGCAGCCGAGTTCTTCTCAGCAGTGCTCCCAGTCCCGATCGACGCGATGGCCACCACCCCGCTGGTACCCACACTCCTGAGCAGCCAGGGCAAAGTAGACGGAAGTGGCCGAGTAGCGCAGGTGCACCTCTGGGGCTCCGTCCTCGGCGTGGAGGACAGCGGCGTCGAACCACCGTCAATCCCGTCCGTGATCGTCCACACCAGACTACAACGGCGGGAGGACAACGTCTTGCTCTACTTCACCCTGATCAGGCTCGACATCACTGACAACTGCGACGAGAAGAGCCTGGACTTCCTGGCCGAGGACGAATGACCGCTCTTGGCTGATGGTGGTGAGGCAGCCATGCGTCCGCCCGCCACCATCACGCGACGCTCGACCAGCTACCTGGCCAACTGGATCGTGGTCTCGAGCGGCCCGCACACACACCCATTGCGACGTCTCCGGAGGGTCTGTCCCGTGATCGGTGTTTCCGGCGTTGTTGATCAGTAGGTCTCGGCGGTCGGCCAGCGGTCACCGAACGTGATAGCGAACGCGTTGATCACAGGCTTCCACCGCATCGTCCACCGAGCGCGGCCCGTCCCGGTCGGGTCCAGGCTACGAGTCACAAGATACAGACACTTCATCGCAGCCTGCTCCGTCGGGAAGTGCCCACGTGCGCGAATCGCCCGCCGGTAGCGGGCGTTCAACGATTCGATCGCGTTCGTCGAGCAGATCATGCCCCTGATCTCGACGTCATAGTCAAGGAACGGAACAAATTCCTCCCAGGCGTTACGCCACAGCCGAATCATGGCCCCGTATTTCGCACCCCATTTCTCGTCCAGATCCTCAAGCGCAGCCAGTGCAGCCTCGGGATTGGGCGCCGCGTAGATGGGTTTGATGTCTCGCTTCACCGCATCCCAGTCACGCCTCGACGCCAGCCTGAATGTGTTCCGGATCAGGTGAACGATGCAGGTCTGCACAATGGCCCGCGGCCACACGTTCGTCACGACCTCAGGCAGACCTTTGAGGCCGTCGCAGACGAGGAAGAACACGTCGGTGACGCCGCGGTTCTTCAGGTCGATCAACACGCTCATCCAGAACTTCGCGCCCTCACCGCCGGTGCCCATCCACAGCCCCAGAACGTCCTTGTGGCCGTCGATGGTGACGCCGATGGCGGCGTAGACAGGCCGGTTGGCGACCTGCCCGTCACGGACCTTGACGTGGATCGCGTCGATGAACACAGCCACGTACACCGCATCGAGCGGCCGGTTGGCCCAGTCCTGCATCTCGGCGACGACTTTGTCGGTGATCCGCGAGATCGTTTCCTTGCTGACCGAGGATCCGTAGATCTCAGCGAAATGCGCGAAGATGTCCCCGGTCGTCATTCCTTTCGCATACAACGACAACACGATCTCGTCGACCTCGGTGAGCCGACGTTGCCACTTCTTCACGATCTGCGGCTCGAACGTACTCTCCCGGTCCCCCGGCACGATGATATCGACCTCGCCGGCGGCGTCCGAGATCACCCGTTTCGGTCGGGTGCCGTTCCGTACATTCGCCGACTCACGACCGGGCTCCGCCTGGTGCTTCTCATGCCCGAGGTGTTCGGTGATCTCCTCGTTCAGCGCCGTTCCAGCACGTTCTTGGTGAACAGCTTCAGCAAGCCGTCCGGGCCGGTCAACGCCAGCCCTCGGGCTTTCGCATCGGCCACCATCGCCGCCGCGGCGGCCTGCTCCGGTGACAGCTCCCGAGCCGGCTTGGGTTCCCTCTTGCGTGGACTCACAGCCTCAGATGTCATCACTCACAGTGCCCATCCCGCCGGACCTCAGCCCGGCGTGTCGGGCCGGAAACACCGATCTTGGAACAGTCCCTCGCCGCTGGTAGTTGATCAGTGGAGTGGGGGTCGTCGAGTGCGGCGGCAAGGTTCTTCAGGGCGGTTTCCAAGCCGTGTGGATCGAGTTGCTCTTGGCGTTGCTGTGGACGTGGCCTGCGCCGGAGTAGATCCGGCCCTTGCGTTCATTGCTAGGTGCCTGCCGCGCTCTCGTTGTGGTCGCCTGCGTATTCGAGACTTGCCCGGGAATGATCCGGGAATGATCCGGTGCTCAGGGGGCGGTTGATCAGTTGGGCCCGTACCGCGAGGCGGGTCTCGAGGTCGCCCAGCTCACGCAGCACGGAGGTTAGGACTTCGATGGTGGCTAGCTCGATGAAGTGGGCAGGCCGACCGGCGTGAGAGATGGAGGTGAGCCTTCTGCAGTCGCTCTGCCCTCTGACCCCATGATGTTCTGAGGTTCCCATCTGCGTCGACCCGGCGAGGCCCGTCAGGCATCGGGCTCCGCTACGCCGGGGGTTGACCTGCGAGGCTGTGCGGAGGGATCAGGCGCCGGTGGCTCTGTGTGCAGCAGTGCGGTCAGAGCGTCGCCGTTCGGCACGCCGAGCTTGGTCGTCAAATCACCGACGTAGGTCCGGACTACTGCCTCGACCAGCTCACCGTATGTGTCCGAAGCCGCGCGCATCCGATAACGGCCCGCTACAACGCAGCCAGCCGAGATCAGAATGGCGGGCCACCACCACGCGGCCAACGGCACATACACGATCGCCCAGCCGATCAACGTCGCCCCACGGGTGAGGCCTTGGCGCCGCGCAGCCAGTTCGTCCCTGACCTCCTGACTCAGCAATAGCCACAGGCTTGGCCACACCGTGGCGAGGTCGACCCGCAGGTCACGATCCACACGCACGGCCGCGGCGTTCAGGCGGTCACCGCACCACGTCGGGCGATCGGGACGTTCCGGCGCGATGCGTGCTCTGCGTTGATAGGCGCGAAGTCGCTGTCCCGGATTCATCCGCCCACCGTCAACAAGGGCGCGATAGGCCAGTTCGCTGAGCCGGTAATACTCGACGTGTGCCTTGGTCCACATCGCCTCTCGCCGCAGAACTAGGGCATTCGCCAGCCAACACCACGGCAACCGCCACATGCGCCAGTTCGCGGCGAGCGTCACGCGCTCGGCCGCGGACCCCAACGCCTGTGCCGCCAACCCCGCTATCGCCGCGGTCGCCGACAACGCCACCAACAGAATGACGACGCGTTCGTTCGTCGTCCGCGTCCACTCGGCAGCGTGGGTGATCAGGGCCCCGACGTCGAAAGGGCGCCGGTGACCGAGCATCACCGCCGCTGCCGCGAAAACCACCCAAAGCGCGCCGGGCAACACCAACAACGTCAGCCAACGCTCGGCCAGCTTCTTACCGAGCTCGCTCAAGAACCCAGTCATAGTTTTTCGCGCCGCAGGCCTTCGCCGGTAATCGCGCACCGCAGAGGGAACTCGTCAGGCCGCGGCCGCCGGCGACCGGAACACCAGCCGCGAGGACACAGGTAGACGATCTCGACAGGCCCATCACCCACCCCTGGCAGCACCTGCCGCAACCGATGACCGAGAATCCCCAGCGTGTCACCGCATTCCCGGAGCGTGGCGTGCAGCGCGTCGAGTGCGGCCGTCAGATCACCACCGTCGCGCAGACACGTCAGCACCGCGTCCAGGGCGGCGGTATCCGCCCCGTCCGCCACCAGGCCGGCCCGAATATGCTCCTCGTTACGGCACACGTATGCCACCGCGTCCATCTGCCGGATGTCATTCACTCGCCAAGCCTCCACGCAGCCCCACAGCCTCACAGCCTCACCATCTCCCGCATGGTACTCGAAACGTTACAAGGCGCGAGAACGGAAGACATACACTAACGCTTTGCCACCGCACTGTTCGCGTTCCTTGCCAGGAGGGAGACAGGGGGTCAAGTGCAGGATGAACTGATGCAGGCGGTCCTGAACGGCCTGCAGACGATCGAAAGCACCGGAAATACGACTCACGCACGTGATCCAGACTTACTGGCGAACGCGGAACGACTCGCGAGCTTCGTGTCGGACGAGGCCGTCGAAGAGTGGAGTATTCCAGTCCGACAAGCACTGGGGTGGTTCTACTACTATCGTTCCCTAGCGCTACCGGAACCCGAAAGCCGCGCCGCGGTCGATATCGCGGTCGACATGCTCAGGACCGGCTTCATCATCGGAATCGACGACCTTCCCGACGCGCTCCTGCCGAACATCGCGCACCGAGCAGCGGAAACAGCGGAATACATGGCCGCAGAAGAAGACAGCCTCGCCGATCCAGAATTCGTTTCCATCGTCGTAGGTCTGTGGCAGCGCATCGTGGCCAACACGCCACCCGATCATGGCCGACTGGCACGCTACCTTTCATTCCTGGGGTACGTCCTACTCCTGCATTACAATTACACTGGAGAACCCGCGGACCTGGATGAGACGATCAGGATACGGCGGTCGACGATCAGTGCCGCATCACCCTCGGATGCCGATTGGGCACTGTACCTGAACAACCTCGGCGCGGCCTTGCTGACTCGCGTCGACCAGAGCGCCCGGCAGGCGGATCTGGACGAAGCACTGGGCATTCTGACGAAGTGCCTGAATGTCGAGTCCATTGATGGCACGACCCGAGCGAGGTGCTTGACCAACCTTGGAAACGCACTGGAAATCCAGTTCGCGCGAGAGGGCGACCTTCACGACATCGACCGGTCCGTCGATTACCGGAGGGCCGCGGTCGAGATCGCTCACCATGACGATCGGAGCAACCGTGCCGCCAATATCGGCAACCTCGCGAGCGGCCTCATCGCGCGACTCAACGCGACCGGGTCGCCGGCCGATCTCGACGAAGCCATCGACGTCATGCGGATGGCCGTGGCGGCGACGCCGGTCACACACGACGTACGCATCGAACGCCTGTACACGTTGAGTGGCATCCTGAAGATGCGATACGACCGCAACCACCTTCGTGTCGATGTGGATGAAGCCATCGAGGCCGCGCGCATCGTCAGCAGGGAAACGAAAAGCGATGATCGCCGTCCGTCACGACTGCTAGATCTGGTCCTCCTACTGGAAAGGCGTTTCGAGCGTTTCGGCACACTCGCGGATATCGACGAGATGGTCGACGCGTGCCGTACGGCGCTCGCGCGGAGTCACGAGGAGGCGGACAAGACCGCCGCACTCATCAGTTTGAGCAGCGCGCTCCACACCCGATTCGAGCACAACCGGAACGAGGCGGATCTGAACGAATCGATCGATGCCTGCCGAGCGGCGATCGACGACGCACACGCTGATCAAGCTCGGACGCACGCCAGCAACCTCCTGGGAAACGCGCTGTATTCCCGGTATGAGCATACTGGAGATCTCACGAGCCTCGACCTGGCCATCGATCTGTACATCACTGTGGTCACCGAACACAGCGATCACACCGATCACGCTAAACACCTTTCCAATCTCGGAAACGCGCTGCGGAGTCGGTTCCTTCGGACCGGAGCCCGCTCAGACCTGGACAAGGCCGTCGACTTCGGCCGCGCCGCGGTTGAGGCCACCCCCGAGGGCAACGTGGACCGACCGCTCCGCGTGCTCAACTTGGCAGCTGCACTCCGGAGCCGGGTCGACGAAACCGGCGCACGCACGGATCTGGACGAAGCGATCGACAGCCTGCTCGCTGGACTCGGAGCGATCCCGGATGATCACCGTCTTCGATCCATGTTCCTGAACAATCTCGGAGGTGCGTTGTGGAACCGGTCCTGCATCACCGACGCCAGGGAAGACGAGGACGAGGCTCTCACACACCTACAGGCCGCACTTGACGCCAGCCCCGCCGACGGCGTCACGCGGGCACCGATCATGGCCAATCTCGGTGCCGTACTGCTTTCAATGTACGAGCGTTCCGGCACGCTGGAGGACCTGAACAACGCGATCGAGTTCGGCCGCGCCGCGTTCGCCGCCAGCCCCGCCGACCATCCCAGTTGGTCGACGGCTTCGCGCAACCTGGCCACGCTGCTCCGTACCCGGTTCGAATCCACCGCGAAACACGCAGACCTCGACGACGCGTTGTCCGCCTACGGTCAGGTCCTTGCTTCGGAGTCCGTCGCCGCGTCGAGCCGGGTGGAAGCTGCTCAGGCCGCGGCATCGCTCACCGGCCCGACTGAGCCGAGTCGCTCGGCGGACCTGCTGGAAGCGGCGGTACGGCTCCTACCAGAGGTGGCTCCGCGCCGGCTCGACCTCGCTGACCAGCAGCACGCGCTCGGCGGATATGTCGGACTGGCCGGCGACGCGGCGGCCTTCGCACTCACCGACGATCAGGGTGACGATCACCTCCGAGCGACCAGAGCTCTGCGCTTGTTGGAGGCTGGCAGGACGGTCCTGCTCAATCAGGCTTTGGACACCAGAAGTGACCTGAGCGAACTGGAGACCCGACGTCCGGACCTGGCGGCACAGTTCGCCGAACTCCGTGATCTTCTCGACCAACCGGCGGACACCGCCACGCCGGCGAGCAGCTCGGTCTCTCACACCGTCCAGGACCGACATCGGATCGCCGACCGGTTCACGGCAACGCTACGGGAGATCCGCGCGTTGGACGGGTTGGAGTCCTTCGCACTGCCTCCCACGGCGGACGAGCTTCTCGCCGAGGCCGCGGACGGTCCGATCGTCGTGTTCAACGTCAGCAAGCACCGCAGCGACGCCTTGCTGCTCACCGACTCCGGGATCACCTCGTTGCGGTTGCCCGGACTCGACCACGGGCTGGTCATCGATCAGATCAACGTCTTCTATCAAGCGCTGGCGGCTGCCACCGACCCCGACCCGACTGCAGGCCTGGTACGCCGAGAAGCTCACTCCACGTTGAACACCGTCCTGACCTGGCTGTGGGACGCTGCCGCAGAACCGGTCCTGAACGCCCTCGGCCTTCACCGTCAACCCGCACCTGGCACACAGATCCGTGACTGGCCTCGACTGTGGTGGGTACCCGGGGGTCTGCTGGGCCTGCTGCCGCTCCATGCCGCCGGTCACCACGCTGACCCGCCTGATGACCCGGCCCGTCGCACGGTCATCGACCGGGTCGTCTCCTCGTACACTCCGACGATTCGTGCGCTGCGGCACGCCCGACAACGCGCACGCCAGGCGGGCGAGCCGGACCGGGCACTGATCGTCGCGATGCCCACCACACCCGGGATCGCCGATCAGGGGCGGCTGCACCATGTCGCAACGGAGGTCGCGATGCTCGAAGCCCGGCTACCCCAACCTGTCCTGCTCATCGAGCCCGACGTTCCCGGCGAGCTCGACTCCGTACCCACGAAGGCCAACGTACTCGCGAATCTACCGAACTGCCCGATCGCGCACTTCGCTTGCCACGGCTACAGCGACCGCACCAACCCCTCCGAGAGCCATTTGCTGCTCCACGATCATGTGACCGAGCCACTCACCATCGCGAGCCTCGCCTCTGTCCGGCTCGATCAAGCTCAACTGGCCTACCTGTCAGCTTGCCAGACGGCCTCACACACGACCTACGCCGTCATCGACGAGGCCATCCATCTCACCTCCGCGTTCCAGCTCGCCGGTTTTCCCCACGTCGTCGGCACACTGTGGGAAATCGACGACGAGACCGCCGTCCGTGTCGCCGACAGCTTCTACACGAATCTCCGCACCGCTGACGGAACGCTGTCCGTGAACCGCTCCGCCCATGCCCTGCACGCCGCCGTCCGCGCGGCCCGGGACAACCTTCCCCTTCCTTTTCTGTGGGCCTCCTATCTTCATGCCGGAGCGTGATCGAGGCCGGGCAGCCTCGGCGGGACGTGTTGCAAGTTGAGCAAGAGGCCCGTCCCAGCGAATGTGACGTTTCCAGGGCGGGGATAGGTGCCGGTCTGCTCATGGACCTGACGTCCATCTCGCGGCATGGGCACTTCGACAATCGCGACTCACGTTACGCCCAAAGCCTCATCGAAGGCAGCTTCGCCACGTCATGCGTAAGAGTCAGTATGCAGAGGTTCCCGACTTTTACGCTAGAGATAACTGCAAGAAATTGGGCATCGAAGTCTATGGCTTATGGCCGGTTGGACCGCCAGGCAGTGTTACTGCGTGGCAGCGTCACCTGGGCTGTCGTGTAATGGTCGCAGCTCCATCAGCGCAGTATACTGCTCGACGACGAGCGCGAACTGGTGCCGGAGTTCGACCGGGCAGCTTCCTCGCATTGGCGACGCCTACCGAAAGCGCCGATTACAGTGATTACGTTAACTGGCCCGGCAGAACTTGTCGCCCGGCAGCACACCGCTCAGTTCGAAGTCGCACGGAACCAGTTGATCCTCGCGCAGCACACGAAGGCGGACCGTAAGACGAGAGGGCAGAGTGATCTGACGGCTCACGTCAGGGACCGCTGTGTCTTGGGATTCGCAGACAGCCGCGTCGCCGATGCCGAGTGCGTCGGTCAGGTCGTTCCGATCGTGAAAGTGCTCGAACCGGATGGTTAGCGCGTCGATTAGCCGTGATCGACGAGATGGTGGTCCGCGGATGCCGCCGTCCGCCCGCTTCAGCGGTGCTCGATCCGCGCCCAGGCTTGTTCGATCGGCTCCAGCTTGGGGTTGCCCGCCCCGAAGGTCTCGATCGCCCGGTGGCGCAAGTCGGTCAAGGTACGGGCCGCGGCTTCGCCATTGCCCTTGTCGTGCTCGGCGGCGGCCAGCCGCAGGGTTTCCGTGATGTCGGCTTCGGTCAGGAAGTCGCGTCGCCGCCGGGCCCGGAACGGCCGTACGGAAGCCGGACGGACCCGGGCAGGCGCTTCCGGCGGGCCGACGGCGGCCGGGGTGCGGTACGGGATCGTCACGTCGGGCCGGGACACAGGATTGGGCTCGGGCGCACCGAGCACCGGAAGGTGCGGTCGCAAGACCGCACGCAGCTCCTCGATACCCGGCCGGTCCTCGACGTTCTTCTCCAGCAACGCGAGGGTGAGCTCCTCGAACTCCGGAAGGACGCCGGCAGCGAACCGCGACGGCGGCTCCGGCCGGTCCTCCAGGTGCTGCTTCTCCAATGTTTTTCCACCATCTGCGACGAACGGAGGCCGGTCGGCAAGCAAGTAGTAGAACACGCACCCCAGGCTGTACAGGTCCGACTGCGTGACCAGCTCACCACCCCGGAACCGCTCCGGCGCCGCGTAGGCGTCGGTCCCGACGAAGCTCCTCGTGTACCGCGAGGTGTCCGTGTTCCGCGGCAGCGCGATCCCGAAGTCAATCACGTAGACCGCGCCGTTCTCGCCGACCAGCAGGTTGTCGGGTTTGAGGTCGCGGTGCACGACTTCTTCAGCGTGACAGGCCGACAGCGCGTCCGCCACGGACGTGCCGATCGCCGCGAACTCGGCCGGACGGGGCACGATGGCCTGGCGGTACTGGCCCAGCTTCGATCCGTAGATGTAGGTCATCACCAGGTACGGGACGGAACCGTGCTCCCCCACGCAGACCACCGCGGGGATGTTCCGATGCTCGAGCTTGCCCAGGAGCCGCCCCTCCCGGGCGAACCTCCCCATGACCCGGCGCCGGGCCTCGGGGTCCAGCTCGGCCGTCACCGGCAGCTGCGGGACCTTGACGATCACCCGCTTGCGGGACTCGAGGTCGAGCGCGAGGAAGGCCAACCCCATTCCGCCTTCGCCCGCCGGCCGCTCCACCTGGAACCGCTGACCGAGAACCGCGCCGGGCATCAGCGCGGCACCGGTTCCGTCCGTCGTGCTCGTCACGGCGCGAAGGCTAACCCACCGGATATTGCGACCCCACGCCGCCTCGCGGTTCTTCCCGCGATTAAGATTCGCCGCGGCCGCGATTTCGAAACGGGAGGGGAAACGGGAGACGTGCCAAATACTGGACAGATTGTGCGCGTCGGCCCGACCGACATCGGCTCGGCGGGCTGCCCTCGGGCGCTGGCGCACAAGGTGCGCCGGAACACGGTTCGTCAGGCGGCGACCTTGACCGACTTCACCCTGGGCCCGCTCATGGCCGCCGTGGACCGCGCCGAATTCGACGGCCGGACCGACGACGACGTCGTCGAAGAGCTGCTCCGAACCCGGGGAATCTTCGGACGCGACCGGCCGCCGGCGCACGACGGGCTGCTCCGGTGGTCGATCGAAGCGTTCCGGAACTACCGCGCCGCATGGCGGGCCCACCAGGACGCCGTCGACGGCCCGTGCCCCGTCCCGGTCCGGGCGCCGTGGACGATCTCGCACGAGCGAGACCCGGTGGACCACCGCGGAGTGCACCGGTACGACCAGACCTGCTGGGGACGCCGCTATCGGTCCGAAGACTCTTCCCGCCGGGAAATCTGGCTGCTCGGCTTCACCGCACCGGTGGAACGGCCCGGAATCGTCACGGCGGCGGCCGCCAACGTGGCCGCATTCGGCGCGGCGGAAATCGCGGACCGGGTGCGGGTCGTCCTGTTCGGAGCCACGTCCCCGGTCGCCGGTCCGGTGCGGGAATGGACGTCCGAACAGATCCGCGCACAGGCCGGGGAAAGCGTCACCCCGAGGCTCCTCGAAATCGTCGACGGGACCGCGCGGCACCCGGGCCGCGACTGCGCTTCCTGCGTCGAAAGCCCCTCCTGTGCGGCGCTTCCCGCGGCCGACCTCCTTCCCGGAGTCGCGGCGGTGCCCGGGCCGCGGCGGACCGTCTCGGTCACCGATCTGCGGTACCACCGCGACTGCCCGGCGCGCTATCACCTGCGACGGCAACTGCACCTCCGCGACACCGGGCTCGCCGAGAGCCCGCCGGTCATGATCGGCCGCGCGGTGGACGCCACCTTGCGGGACCGGCACACCGGCCGCCCGCGCCGCTGCCGACCCGGCGATCCGGTGGGCGAAGAGCTCGCCGCGCTCCCGGCGGAGGATCGGCGGACCGCGCAGGCGATGCTGGCCCAGCACACGACGCTCTGCCCGTTCCCGGACGTCGACGAGGTGCGGGCCGAGCGCCACCGGTTCGTCGTCGCGCGCGACTCCCGGCTGGACGTGATTTTCGGCGGCACCCCCGACCTGCTCTACCAGCGGGCCGGCGGCTGGGTGTGGCGGGAGACCAAGACGTCGGGACACAGGGTGCGGCGCGACCGGCCGTTGCTGCGACAGTTCCCTCAGCTGGCGCTGGCGGTCCTGATCCTGTCCGCCGGCGCCGCGAAGCGCACGGCCGTCGCACCCCGGATCGAGCTGGAACACCTTCGATCCGACGGATGCGCCCTCGAAGAGCTGGACCCCGGGGCCCCGGCGGTCATGGCCGAGGCCCGGGAAGTCATCGGCGAGCTGGTGGGCCCGCTGCTGCGTGACACGGCTTGCGCGCCGTCTCCGGGCCGCGACTGCGCGGAGTGCGAGGTCCGCCGATGGTGCACAGCCGGTGCCGAGTACCTCGCCACGGTCCGGCGGCCCGCCTCGTGATGGCCGGTGACGAGGACGAGCAGCTGCTCGGCGTGGTCGCGAGCGCGCTGGTGACCCTCGAAGAACTGCGTGACCTGACCGCCTTCCGGATGCCCTATCCGGCGCCGGTCCAGGGTGCCCTGGACCGGCTGGCCCTGCATTGTCTGCGCCGGGGCGCGCGCCCGCCGTCGTCCGTGCCCGGCCTGGTCCGCTGGGGCTACGAACGCCCGCTGGGCGCCTGGCCCCTGGTGCTTCCCGCCGCCGGCTACTCCCCGGACGACCTGCTGCTCGACGAAGACTCGGGCGCACCGACCGCGCTCTGCCACGAGATCGCGCTCTGCGCGGAAGTCTCGAATCCGTTTCTGGAGGTGTCCCGCCGAATGGCGGCGATGGCGGCGTTCGCCTCCGAACGCAACCGGGCTTCGACGTACCGCGCGATGCGGGATCTGCTGACCACGTACCAGGTCCTCGGCAACGACCGGTACAACGAGGTGCGGTTCGGCGCCAGGATCGGCCCGCTGGACGACTTCCTGGGCGAGTTCTTCGTGCCGATCGGTCCCGGTTACGACGTGGGCGGCGAGATCCACGCGTGCGCCAGCTGCGGTGGTCCGTTGCTGGCAACCGGGGAAAACGCCTGGTGGTGCGAACGGGACGAGTGCAGGGCCGCGGGGGTCGTGGTGCCGGGGGAGCGCTGGGATCACGAAGACCAGGTGAAAGTGCAGGGAGACCGCCGGCACCGGCAGTTCGTCGCCGGTCCCGGGCGGGTGGTCCGGCACTTCGGCACCGCGCTGGAGCGGTCCGGGGCCCAGGTCGGTTACTGGCCGCTCACCGGCCCCGGTGAGCTGCGAGTGACCGTGCCCGAGGGGCGAGCCCGGACGGTGAAGATCGTCGACTGGCACAGCCCCGCCCTACTCGGCCGGGCGATCGCCGCGTCGGTGAGCGGTTCCAGCACCGACGCCGTTTGCTGGGTCGTGGCCCGGTACCGGACCGGCGCCGACCCGGCCTATCTGCGAGTCGCCGAGGAGTACGCGAACTCGCCGATGGTCTTTTCCGAGGACGGGTTCCTCGACCTGATCCGGCGCGAGGTGACCGGCGATGCGTAGCAAGAAGTGGTACGCCGAGCTCACCGAGGAAGTCAGCCGGTCCGGCGAGACTCTGCCCCTCGACGTGCTCTGCCCGGTGGAGCTGGGCTTGACCCTGTTGTCGCGGCTCGACGACACCCAGCCGCCGACGTCGGTCTGGCCGCTGCTGGGCGGATACCCATTCGCCGAGGCGAGCGGCCTGGCGAGTGACCCGGTCCGGAACCGGATGATCACCTGCGTCCGGCACCGCCTCTGGCCGCTGCGCCGGCCCGAAGCCTGGCTCGAGGCCCTGCGCGACTACCGGGACGTGCGTGCCGACCTGTGCGCCTTCCGGATCGAGGAGGACCTCGGGTCGTTCGCCTGGACCGGGACGACCTCCCTCGAGAAGCGGTTCGCGGTGTACGAGCGGGCTCTGGTCACCCTCCCGGACTTCGTCGACGCCGAGCTCGCCCCGGCCGCCGCGGGCCCCCACTTCTACTTCGACCGCGACCAGCGCGTCGAGGTGGAGATCCCCGACGACATCGCGGACCGGGCCCGTGGCCTGCCGGGACACGATCTCGTCGCCCGCACGGTATGGAACGGCGCGCCCCGGGACATCACCTGGGCGGCGCTCGGGGAAACCGCCGCGTGGATGGACGCCTCCGCGGTCGCGGGCGAGCGTACGAACTGGCAAGCCAGTATCGCGTCGACGCGGCTGCTCGTCCGGGACGTCCATGGGCACGACTTCGTGGACGGTGACCGGCTGCGGCTCGACGGGCTCCTCCACGCGGTGGGCGTCGTCGGCGTCGGCAAGAGCACGCTCATGAAGGTGCTCGCGGTCTGGGCCGCACGCCAGGACGAACCGCTGCGGATCACACTCGTCGTGGGGGACGTCGCCGAGCAGCTCGCGATCGCGCGGGAACTGCGGCACTTCCTCGGTGACCGGACGGTGGTGCCGATCATCGGATCGGCCAACCGCGAGCAGCACGTCGAAGGGCTGCACCGCCGGCTCGCCGCGAACGGGCACGTGCGGCTGGTCGGCCACCACGAGGACGAGGGCTTCGCCGACCTCGGCACCCCGTGCCCGATCGATGCCCTGCGGGCGTCGGCCACGCCGGTGCGTGCGGTCGACGCCCCGTGCTCGAACCTGTATTCCGGCGGCGGCCGGGCCGGTGACCGGAAGCGCTGGAGCTGTCCGCTGTGGCACGAGTGCCCGCGGCACGGGAACGCCCGGGCCCAGGTGGACGCGCGCGTGTGGGTCGCCACCATGGCGTCGCTGGTGGCGAGCCCGGTGCCCGGGCAGCTGGGCGGGGTGCGGCTGCGCCAGCTCGAGCTGGCCTGCCTGCGCAGCGATCTCATCGTCGTCGACGAGGCCGACCGCGTGATGATGAACCTGGACATGGTGTTCGCGCCGACGGCCACGCTCGTCTCCCGAGAGCCCCACTCCTGGCTGGACTCCCTGTCCACGCACAACATCCGTGAGCTCTCGCGGGCGGGGCGGCTCCAGCTGTCCGACCGCAACGTGCGGAACTGGGAGGTGGCCCTCTCCGTCGTGACCGGGGCCACGAACCAGCTCTACTCGATGCTGATCGCGGACGAGAAGCTGCGGGACTGGGTCGGAATCGAGTACTTCAACTCCTGGACTTTGCAAGGGAAGCTGCTCACCGAGCTGTACCGGACCGGAGCCGCCGAGCCCGACGTCGAGGAGGACGAGGAAGCCTTGGCGGACGAGCCGGGAGTCCCCCGGACCGCGGCCGAAGCGGTGTTCGACCAGTTCCGGGACGATCCGCTGGGGGACAACGGGCCCTACGGAACGCCGACCGACCGGCTGACTCGGACGACCCAGGACCTGCTGCAGACCCTGAACCGGAAGGCCGTCGCGCGCCGGCTGGCCGCCGTCGTCGGCGAACTCCGCGTGCTCGGCACCCCGGACGAGCCGGGCCGGGTCGCCGAGGACGACCCGCTCGTGCGCAAGCTGGAGTTCGTCCTGCTGCTCTCGGCGCTGCACCACCGGCTGGACCGGCTGACCCGCCTCTGGCCGCTGGTCGAGGACGCGATGCGGCTGGAATCCACCGAAAACGAGCTGATGCGCCGGCCGCCGATGGACTACCTCCCGCTCGTACCCGAGTCGCCGATGGGCAACGTCCTGGGCTTCCAGTACGTCGTCGACGAGAGGGAAGGCGGGCGGGACGGCGTGACCGGCACCCTGCGCTTCTTCCGGTGCACCGGCGTCGGCCGGGAGCTCCTGCTGTCCCTGCCTTCGCTGGGAGCGGACCCCTCGACCGGCCGCAGCGGGCCGCACGTGCTGCTGCTTTCGGGCACCAGCTGGGCCGGCACCTCGACGCGCGCGCACGTGGTCGCGCCGGTCGGCGCGGTCCTGCGGCCGTCGGACAAGGCCGAGCAGCGGGTCCGGGAGACCGTCTTCACGATGCGGTTCTTCCACGACGAGAGCGGAAACCCCATCAGCCTGTCCGGGCAGTCCTCGCGGATCCGGCCGACGCTGCTGCGCACGCTCGTCGACCGGCTCGGCAAGCCGGGGCCGAGCGGAATTTCGCCGCTGGAGGAAGAGATCCGGGCCGTCGGGGACCCGAACCGCCAGCGCGCGCTGCTCCTCGTCGGGAACTACCAGGATGCCCGCGACGTCGCGAACCAGCTGAACAAGGTGCCCGGCTGGCGGGGTCACGTCAAGGCACTGGTCCGGGACAGTGAGGACCTCGACGCAGCCCTCGCCGACGGGACCGACAACCTGGCCGGAACCGTCCGGCGTGGCAACGCGGGCCTGTTCGCCACCGACGCGATGGCCCGGGTGCTCGTCGCGCCGATGCTGGCCATCGAACGCGGGTACAATATCCTGAACCGGGACAACGACGCGGCGCTCGGCGTGGCGCTGTTGCTGACCCGGCCGCACCCGGTGCCCACCGACATCGGGCTGTCCGTGCTCGCCATCAACGCCTGGGAAAGCCGCTACACGCGCGGCCTGCCGACCTCCGAAGACACCGTGCTGGCGTCGTTCGCCGACCTGGTCGCCGCCCACGGCTCACTCGACGCCGCCGGCCGGGCGTTCCGCGCGCTCGCCCGCAGCAAGTGGGGCCGCCTGCTGATCCGCAAGTACGCGTACTCGGTGCTGAGCGACGACGAACGGCGCTCGTTCGCCTGGGATCAGCTGGTCGTGCTCTGGCAGGTGATCGGCAGGCTCGTCCGGGGCGGGGTCGCCGCCCGGGTCGTGTTCGTCGACGCGAAGTTCGCACCGGCGGCAGCCGAAGCACAGTCGCCGAACGCTTCGCAGCGCCCTCGGCGCAGAAAACGCGACAGCGCTCGGTCCAGCCTGCTCCACGGCATCCGGGACGCCCTGCGCCCATACTTCGCCCCGCGGCCGGACGACGAGCCGGTCGCCCCCGCGGACGCCCGGCTCGCGGAACTGCTCTACGAACCCGTCTACTGGGCGTTGTGCCGGATGCTCGACGAAGCCGAGCCCATCGCGCTGGACGCCCCCGGCTCCCGGAGGACCTGACCATGGCGCCGCGCTACACGACGATCCGCCGGGCCGCCTACGAGCCGGCCGATGACGACCTCACAGCCGGCTTCCACACCCTCGAGTTCCCCGAAGCTCTCGCCACCCGGGTGCTCGACCTCGCCAACCTCGGCCGGACGGACCGGAACCGGCTGCAGGCACCGCCGACGTACCGGCTGGACTCCCTGCTCCAGGCGTTGGACGTGCGTCTCGGCGTGCTGCCCCGGCAGGTCGCGGCCGGCGAAGGACCGCGGACGTGGCTGTACTGCCCGGCCGATGGACGTGAGCCACTGCCGGTGCCGATCCTGCAGCGCCTGCTGGAGTTCTGGATCGAGGACATCGGCCGGGAGCATCCGGAAGAGGCGAGCCGGGTGTGCGAGGCGTTGGACGACCACGTCCCCACCTGGCGGCGCCAGGAGGTGTCACTGGCGTGGTGCGACGTCAGCGGCGGCGGAACCGCACGGCCGACGAGCCACAAGTACCTGCTGACGACGCAGCACTTCGCCCGCCGGATCCAGGAAGCGGCGCCGTACGACTCCGGTGGCCAGGTGCTGCACTTCCGGCCCGTCGCGCGCCGAGCGCGTCAGCAGGGTGCGGAGCTGATGTCCCAGCCGCTCTTCCACGACGACGACCACGGCCGGTGGTGGTTCTCGGTCACGGTCGCCGTCACCCTCCACACCGTGCCGTTCCACTCGCGGCCGCGGGTGCACCTGCACTTCGGGGTACGCCGCTGGGCCACGCACCCCGACCCGGACAGCGGGCTGGTGCGGCTGGGCCACCGCCGCGACAGCGCCGTCTACCTGCGTCCGGTCACCGCCTGGCTGCCCGGCGTTCCCGTCAGCGACCGCTACAGCGTGGCGTACGTGACTCGCCGAGGAGACGAGCCCGCGTGGCGGCACGGCGGTCCCGCCCGGCTCATGGCGAAGCTCGCGGGTGCCGCCAGGGCGTTTCCGGAGCCGGCGGACCTGCTCGGCGAACCCGAGCGCTGGTTCACCGGAGAACGCAGCGTCGACGCGCTGATCGCCTACAGCACGCCGATGGGCAAGCACGGCGTGGGCGCTGGCTTCATGTCCCACGAGCGGTCTCGCCTGGTCGAGTGGGCCGAAGCCGCCCTGCCGGGGCTGGCCCGGGTCCCCGATCTCGTCCGATCGGCCCTGCCCGTGAACAAGCCCGCCAACGTCCGGCTGGGCGGCTCCGAGGTCAGGACGGCGGCCGCCAAGGTAGCGCTCCACCACGCCAGGCGTGCCTCGTTGGCCGGGCTGTACGCGGATTGGTCCGGTACGCCGGAGTTCACCGCTCGGCTGCTCTGGCGCACCGAGCTGACCCGCGACGAGGCGATCGTCGCACTCACCGAGGTGCTCGGCCTCGACGGCGACGGCGGCGCCGGTGAGGTGAGCACCGAGGCCCACGAGCGCAGCGGCCGCGGGGAACCCGTGGTGCTCCGCTGGCGGACCCCGGAGCTGGCGGTGACGCTGAGCTGCCTGCGCCTGGACAACGGACTGACGGACAGCCTGGGCGTGCCGTGGGAACCGGCCCGGGACCGGGCGGACCGCGCGGCGCGCGCGCTGGCCAAACGCCGGGCCGACCTGGCCGAGTTCCTTGCCAAGAACGGCGCGGACGCGGCGGTTCCTTCGGTCGCGCTGGTCGAGATCCACGGCCGCACCGTTTTCCGCGGCCGGAACGATCCCAAGTTCGCGCTGCGACTGGGCGCGGCCGACAGCGGGGTGGTCACCCAGTTCATCACGACACCGACTTCGCCGCGGGCGGAGAAGAAGCTGGCCGACGCGGCCGAGTCGTCCTGGGTGGACGCGCTGCGGCAACTGGGCGCGACCGTGGTCCCTCGCACGGACGTCCCGGCCGGCCTGCCCGACGGCGTCCAGTACCTCGCCGTCTGGATGGCGACGAAAGCCCGTGGCGCGACGGCCCGGTCGGCCAAGGGCAAGTTCCAGGTCGCCGTCCTGGTGCGCCCGGGTACCGATGGTCCGGACGAGGTCGTGGCCTGGGACGGCGAGGCGCTCGAAGGTCTGGGAGCGTGGATCGCCTACCCGCGTTACCTGGCCCGGCTGCCCGCGCTCGCGGCGGTCTCCGCGCACGACCTCGCCGACCCAGGCGAAGGTGGCGAATCGGGGTTCGACTGGCCGCGCACCCGGGACGACCAACAGGCCGCCACGGAGGAGTTCCTGCACCGGGCGCTGTCCTCGGCCGAGGTCCGGGGCAAGCCGACCGTTCTCCTGGCCGACGCGCAGAACATCCGGCAGCTCTGGACCTGGGTCCAGGACGGGGAGGTGCACCGGGACCTCATCCGCACGGGCGTCGCTCCCGCCGGGCGGCCGAATCCCTGGCTGCGGTTGGTCCGGGTGCGTACCGGCGATCGACGGGAGACCCCGCAGTGGTGGGGTCTCGCGGAAGGTGACGGAGTGAACGGGCTGCCGGCCAACCTGTGGGAGGTCCCCGAACCGGTGGACGGCCGGGTCTTCTACAGCACCACCCCGAAAGCCTCCACCGCGCAAAGGGCCGCGGTGGAGGCGCACAAGCTTCAGCCTCGCGAACTCCGCAAGGGCAAGCGGGCCGGCGAATCGACGATCGACGTGGACCGGCCCGCGTGGAATCCCAGGCTCGTCGAAATCGCGGTGCTCGCCTGTCACCCCGATGCCGGGGACGAACCACGGGCGCTGGCGATGGCCGTCCACCAGCTGAGGCAAGCGCCCGACTACCGCGACGCGCTGGGCAGGCCGTTACCCCTGCACCTCGCCCGGAAGGCTCAGGAGTACATCCTGCCAATGCGGGACGCCGACGAGGACGACGAACCGGAGGAGCACAGCGGAGGCTGACGGGTTCAGGCGCCCAACGCGGCCAGGCGGCTCTTCACGGCGATGTGCAGCTTCCGGTCTTCGGGTTCTCGTTGCTGCAGCCGGCCGTAGCAGACCGCGAAGTCCTGTAGCGCGCGTAGCTCGTCCTCGGGCCGTCCCGCCGCGGCGTACGCGTCGGCCAGCCCGGCCAGCACCCGGACCTCGTTGGTCGGTGCCCCGGACTCGGCGTAACAGGTGCGCGCGGCCTCCCCATGGATGACCGCTTCGGCGGGTTGCGCCAGCCTCAGGTGACAGTCCATCAGCACGCGGTGCAGTGCCCCGCGGTTGTACTGCGTGCTCGCCCGGGTCATCAGCTCTAGGGCGAACGGTGCACGTTCCAGGGCACGTGCCGGGTCTCCCAGTTCGAGGTGGCAGTGGATTTCGGTGGGCAGCGTCGCTGCCACTCCCCGGTCGTCAGCAAGCGTCTCGTACAGAGCCCCGGCGATCGTCGCGTGGTCCCGCGCGGCCGCCCACTTGCCCTGGTCTTCTTGCAGAACGCTCATCTGCTGGTGCCCGTTCGCCCGATCCAGAGCAGCGCCCGCCTGCTCCGACAAGGCGATCGACCTGGCCAGGTTGCGCTCCGCGACGCCGAACTTCCGCAGCTTCCGCTGGATGTTGCCCAGCACCCGATGGCACACCGCCTGGTACCGCGTACGTTCGGGTTCCGGCAGTTCGTCCTTAGTGATCTCGGCGGCCGAAGCCAGCAGGCGCTCCGCCGTGAGCCAAGGGCCGTTGCGGGTGTGGTAGCAGCACAGCGCCAGCGGCAGCCGCCACCGGTATTTCGCGTACGGCCGGAAATCCGGCGAATCCAGCACCGCGAGCAGGGTCTCGTGCTCCTGCTCGAACCATCGGCGCCCGTCGCCTTCGTCGACCGGGGCGGGCAGCGGCGCGCCCTCGGCCGCCGACAGGTCGTCCGGCAGGTCCCGGCCGGAGCGAAGAGCCGCATCGCACAACCGTGCGGCTGCCAGCAGCCAGCTCAGTAGGCGTTGCCGGACTGCCGCGGATTCCGCGGCGGGCAGCTCCTCGTCCGCACGTTCCCGGGCGAAGGCGCGAACCAGGTCGTGAAGGCGGAACCGGTTCCCGGGCAGCGGATCGAGCAGGCTTCCCCGCAGGAGCTCGTCCACCGCATCCAGAACGGAGGTCACCGGCAACCCGGAGAGGAACGGGATGACGTCGAGGCCGATCTCGGGCCCGGGGTGAAGCGCGCTGACCAGGAGGACCCGGGCGGCTCCAGCGGACAACGGCGCATACGACAACGCAAGTGAGTCACGCACTTCGCTCTCTCCTCCGGGTTTCGCACCGAGCACGGCCGAAGCCGAACCCAGCCGGGCCAGCAGACTTTCCAGGCCGGTACCCGGGTTCAGCCGCGCCTGCGCCACGACCAGCCGGGCCGCCAGCGGTACTCCTCCGCACGCCGCCATCAGCTTTGCCGCCGCGAACGGTTCCGCCGTGATCCGCTCCGAGCCGATGGCGTCGCGCAGGACTTCCAGACTGGCCTCGGCACTGATCGGGGCCAGAGTCAGCACGTGCCCCGCCGCCACCGCCGGCAAGGCCACGGCCGCCCGCGTCGTGATGACCGTGCGGCTGCGCTCCCCCGCGGCTACGAGGTCCGCCGCGTGCCGGTGGTCCCGCACGTTGTCGAGGACGACCAGGATCGCGCGGTTGTTCACCGCCGTGCGGTAGGCGGCCGACAAGGCGGCACCGGACCAGCTGCCGACGCTGATCCCAAGCTGCTTCGCGAAGTCCGCGAGCACGGCCTCGGGCCGAGCCGGGCCGGCCGGGGAGAAGCCCCCCAGGTCGGCGAAGAGGACCCCGTCGGGGAATTGCCCAGCGACGCGGTGTCCCCACTGGACCGCCAGTTCCGTCTTGCCCAGCCCGCCGAGGCCGCAGACCGTGACGACCCGGACTCCGCCGGCCTCGGTGAGGGTGTCGAGGAGCTCCAGCTCGGCATCTCGGCCGTACACCGCCGATTGCACCGCCGGCAGCGAGTACGGCCTTCGTTCCGGGAGCGCCGCCGACGTCTGCCGAGCCCGGGCGATCAGGGCTTCGGCTTCCTTGTGCAGCCGAGCGCGCGAGGGGGAACCGAGCTTCGCCGGCAGAGCCGCGCGACGGTGGCAATCGTCGGTGATCGCACTCGTCTGCCCGTTCAGGGACCACGTCCGCCAGAGCGCGACCCGGATCTCGTCGTCGTCGGGGAAAAGCTCGCCGGCTCGCATCGCGTGCCCCACCGCGCCCTCAGGGCCCACCGCGTCGGTGGCGAGCTCGATCAGCTCGAGAAACGCCCGGCGCCCTTCGCCGCTCAGCTTCGTCACGTCGTCCTGGACCCAACGCGAGTCCAGTCCGCTCAGCGGAGCGCCGTCCCACAGAGCAACGGCTTCGCGCAACAGCGACAGCTTCACGTGCGAAGGTCGGCCGGCCCCGCTGCGGAGTGCAGTGCGGAACCGCCACAGGTCGACCGCTTCCGGCGCGACAGCCAGCCGCAGGGTCGCGTTCTCGGACGTCACCAGGTCCACGCCCGCGCTCTTCCGGATCCGGGCGCGGTGCGACCGCGTCGTCTCGGCGCTCACCCCGAGCCGTGCGGACAGGTCGTCCGTGGTGATCTTGCCGCCCGCCGCGGCGATGATCGCGAGCACGATCGCCTGACGAGGTTCCAGACGTACCTCACGGTCGTTCACCCGCAGCCGCACCTTGCCGAGAATCCGCAGGTCGACCGCAGGTTCGTCCATGACTTTCAGTCAACCAGACCGGCGGCGGCCCGTCCTCGCCCGATCGGGTCGCAACGCCTTTCGCAACGGGTTCCGCAACGCCCGGCCGGGACGTTGGCACCGTTCGGAACACGATTCGAGGAGGCGATCATGGGATCTCCGTTTCCGGTGGAGTTCACCCCCTGGTGGACGGCGGGCCACGGCACACCCACCTGCGCTGTGCGGCGCGTCGTGCTGGTGGTGGTGCACAGCGTGGCGTCGGCCGAACGCTTGCACACGGCGGTACGGGCGATCGAGGAAGTACCGGGGCTCCAGGTCGTCTTCACCCGGCCACCAGGTCCGGCCGAGGTCCCCATCGGAGACTTTCTCGCCACGATCGGTGTGCTCACCACACCGTGGGAGCGTGCGGTCCGCGAACGGTTCGACCTGGTGATCGCCGCGGCCCCGACCGGAGCCGGCTGGCCGAGCGGCGCGTTGCTGCTGCTCCCCGAGGTTTCGGTGGACGGCGAGATAGTCGACCAGTACGGCCGATGCTGCGTCGCCGCGCTCGCCCGGCTGCTCGATCGACGATCGAGCAGCACCGGACCGCTGCTCGTCGGTCTCCCGCACCTCCGCGCGGTAGCCCGGCTCCGGGCCGCAGCGCCGAAACTGGGCCGGCACGCGACCGTCGTCGGCGATCCCGGCTACGACGAGCTGCTCGAGGCCTGCCGCACCGGGGTCCGGACCGTCGGCGGCCGGAAGCTCGGTCTTGTGCTGTCGGCCCGCGGAGCGGAATCGCTCCTCGGCCGGAGCCCCGCCCTCCTGCGGCGGCTCGTGTCGGAACTTCCGGCCCGGGAGGTCCGCCTGGTCTGCCGCCTCGATGCGGAGGTGTGGGCGCGGCACGGCCGGCGGCAGCTGCTCGCCTGGGCCGGGCGGGCGGTGCGCGAGCAGGTGGAGTTCCTGCCACCCGGGCACGGCTGGCAGGATCTCGCCGCGGAAGCCGACTTCATCGTGGGCGACCAGGGTCACGACACGGCCCGCATCGCCGCGACGGGTAAGCCGGTGTATCTGGCCAACCCCGTTCCGGATCCGGTCGCCGGCTCACTGGGCGAAGCCGTCGCCGGCTACGGAACGACCTTGGATCCGGCTTTTCCCCTGGCGCCCCAGTTACGCTGGAAGCCGCGCCCCACCACCCGGATCGCGCGACGGCTCACGTCCGCCCCCGGCCAGTCCACCTCACTGCTGCGCAGGCACTGCTTCCGCCTGATGCGGCTCACCGGTTCGCCCGCTCACTGAACAAAGGAGATGGTCCATGTCCCTCATCCGCCAGCTCATCAACCGTACCCGCGAAGGCGGCGGCACCGGCGACCGCGTTCGACTCGGCCAGGTGGCCGAGTTGAATCCGGGTCCCGCCGCAATCTGCTGAAAGCGCGGCCCATCAACGCCCCTCACCTGCAGGTGGCGTTGATGGGCCCAGCCGATCCTGCACCGTGAATGCCGATGGACGGCGCCGGTTCCGCACCGAAGCGGAGTGCGAGCTCACATTCATGGCGATACGAGGCGTACGCCGCACCGAGTGCGACCACACCTGTGCAGGCGCATTGGATGGACAGGGCAAGGTCTCGAGCAAGCCACTCCTTGCCCCGCCTCACGGCCACACCGCCACATCGATCTGCTCGAGAGCCGCCTCGACCTCGGCGAACGGGTCGCCGTTGGCGGCCTGGAACAGACGCCACGGCTTGGCACTTGCGAGCCCGAGGGGAGCCCGAGAGCGCACGGACGCGACGACAGACCGCGACACCGACAGATACCGTCGCCACCCGACGACCGAGGGAGCGACCTTGTCCGGCATCACTCGACACCATCCGAAACGTCAAGATCACCACTCTTAACCAGCGGGTTCGGGGTTCGAGTCCCTGATGGCGCACCCCACTGAATCGAAGCCCACCTGCGGGTTCCTCCATCGCGAGGATCTTGCTCCTGCCGATACAGACGTCGCCACCGGCGCACAGGGCTCAGACGGTAGACGCACCGTGACGTCCAGTCCACCGGCGGACCGGGCGGCGATGACGATCTCTCCGCGGTGGGCGGTGACTATCGCGTCCACAATTGACAGACCTAGGCCGGGGCTCCGGTTGCTGCGGATTCGCGCGCCCTCACCGCGGACGAATGGTTCTCGCAGCCGCTCGACGGTCTCGGGTGCTATCAGCGCGCCGCTGTTGCCGACGCGGAGGAATGCCCTCCCGTCCGCGATGCCGGTGGCGACCTCGATGTGGCCGCCGGTGTGGTTATGGCGGACGGCGTTCTCGACCAGGTTGCCGCACATGCGTTCCAGCAGGACCGGTTCACCGCTGACCGGCGCCGCTCGCAGGTCGGTCCGTACGGTGAGGTCGCCGGCGTCCAGGTTGTTCGCGACGAGGTCGGCGAGGTCGACGCGGTGCGGAGGCCCGGCGCCGGCCTGGCTGCGGGCCAGTGCCAGGAGCCCGTCGAGGGTGCGCTGGCTCTGCTCGACGGCGGTCCGGACGTCGCCGGTCATGGCCAGCAGTTCCTCGGTACCCGGCCGGCTGTCGAGTGTGACGTCGATGGCCGTGCGCATGGTGGTCAGCGGGGTGCGTAGCTCGTGGGCGGCGTTGGCGGTGAACATGCGCTGGCTCGCGAGAACCCGGTCGCGTTCGGTGACACCCTCCTGGATGCGGTCCAGCATCCCGTTGATGGTGCCCGCCAGGGTGGCGAGCTCGTCGGCCGGCGTGGTGATCGGCACCCGCTCGGACAGGTTCTCCGCCGAGAGACGCCGCGCGGTGGCGGAGATCGTGCGGATCGGTCGCAGTACCCGCCCGGCCACCAGCCAGCCCAGTACCGCGGCGAGCACCGTCACCAACGCGAGCGCGATCGCGGCCTGGGCGACGAAATCGGCGAAGGTGATCTCCTTGACTCCCGGCGGCAGTGGCGGTATCTCGGTGGGCCCGGATGGCGGGCTGAGGACGATGACCGACGTCCGGTGCCCGGCGTTCCGGCGCATCAGCAGGTAGGTGAGGCCGGTGAGGAGGATTCCGGCGGCGAGAACCAGCGCGGTGTACAGGATCGTGAGCCGGGCGCGGGCGGTCATGTGACGATCCGGTAGCCGGCACTCGGCACGGTGTCGACGAGCGGCGGGTCGCCGAGCTTGCGCCGCAACGTGCCGACGGCGATCCGGACCGCGTTGGTGAACGGGTCGGCGTGCTCGTCCCACACCTTGTCCAGCAGGATTTCCGCGCTGACCACGGCACCGCCCGCGGCGAGCAACTGCTCGAGAACACCGAACTCCTTCGGAGTCAGGTGAAGGAGCCGTCCCGCGCGTTCCGCCGTGCGCCGCGCAGGGTCGAGCACCACGTCACCGGCCCGCAGCAGCGGTGGCGTCGCGGGCGCGCTACGCCGGGACAGCGCCCGCACCCTGGCGACCAGCTCGGAAAACGCGAAGGGCTTGCCCAGGTAGTCGTCGGCGCCCAGCGTGAGCCCCTCGACCCGGTCCTCGACCGTGCCGGACGCGGTGAGCATCAGGATCCGCGCCGCGCCGTGCTCCGCCAACTCCCGGCACACCGTGTCCCCGTGCACCACGGGCAGATCCCGGTCCAGGACGACGACGTCGTAGGGCGTGACCACACACTTGTCCAGTGCCGTGCGCCCGTCGAACGCGACGTCGACGGCGAAGCCGTGTTTACGCAGGCCGGCCGCGATGTACTTGGCCAGCGGTTGCTCATCCTCGACCAGCAGCACCCGCATCCGGCCAGTGTCCCCGCCACGACATATGGATCACGTATGGACCGGCCATCGGTCACCGATCGTCCGTGATCGGTAGATCTTCGGCCATGACCACGACACGACGATCCGCACTCGGCCTGATCGGCGCTTCCGGCGCGTTGCTCGCGACAAGTTCTCTTGCCGGCATCGGCACGGCTTCCGCCGCCACCCCCGACGCTCTGCGCGCGTTCGACCAGTTCGTCAAGGAACACGGGTTCTCCGGCAGCCTGCTGCTGATCCACCGGGGACGTCCCGTGCTGACCCGGTCCTACGGCAGGGCCAACGACGCCGCTCTCAACGGCCCGGACACCCTGTTCGCCATGGCCTCGGTGACGAAGCTGTTCACGGCGGTCGCCATTGCCCAGCTCGCCCAGGCGAGGAAGATCGCGTACGACGGCAAGCTGGGCGCCTACGTAGGCGGTTTCCCAGCCGGCATCGCCGACACCGTGACCGTCCATCATCTCCTCACCCACACCTCCGGTTTCGGTGACCTCTTCAAGCTGCCCGGATATCTGGACGAGGCACTTTCCTGGACCAGCACCGACCAGTTGATGAACGGCACGACCGACTACATCCGGCGATCTTCGCTGGAGTTCCAGCCGGGGGCCGGGTTCGAGTACAGCAACTCCGGCTACCACCTGCTCGGGGAGATCGTCGCGCAGGTGTCCGGGCAGTCCTACTACGACTACGTCCGCGAGCACGTGTTCCGTCCGGCCGGCATGACCAGCACGGACTTCTACGCCAGGCCGCAGTGGCACACCGATCCCCGGATAGCCCACCCCTATGCCGTGCAGCCCTCCGGCGAATACGTCGATTCCATCGACCAACGGCTGTTCATCGGCACTCCCTCGGGCGATGCCTTCTCGACCTGTGCCGACATGGCCCGTTTCGCGTGTGCACTGCAAGGTTCGAAGCTGCTCGACCGCGCCTTCACGCCCCTCACGCTCAGCGGCAAGGTGCCACTCGGCCCGCCGGCCGGGCCGCCGCCCGCGGTACCTCCTGTCGGCTTCCAGTGCTACGGCCCCATGACACTGCTGGTCGGCAACCAGTGGGTGACGGGCCACAGCGGCGGCGCCCCCGGCACGTCGACCGACTTCCAGATGTATCCGGACAGCGATTGGGTGTCGGTGATCCTGAGCAACCGCGACTACGGCCAGGGAGGAGTGCCGCCGTGGCCGGCAAGGGCACGCGCCCTCATCACCGCATGACTGCGGGCTTTTCGTACGCCGTGTCGTCAAGTGACCGAGGTCGACTGTCGTGCGCCGCGCGACAGGGCCGCGGCACTGCTCAACCCTGCTTTGCAGCCGATTCGCCGCCGCGCTGCCACATTTCGTAGTTCCCGCACTCTGCCGTGATCTCGGCCGCCTCCTGGGCCGCGGTGAAGAAGTCGTCGACCACCGGGGAGATGCGGGATGCCGCCATCGCCAGGCACACCTGCTCGGGCGCCAGATCCGGGATGGGCACGTAGCTGATGTCCGGGTGGGAGTAGAACACCGTCGCCGATCGGGCCAGGAATGAGATGCCGCGGCCGGCCGCCACGTGCTCGAGCGTTTCTTCCACTCCGCGCACCACGTATCCCGCGTTGGGGTGTGGGCGGCTGGTGGGCTGCGTGCTCGCGTCGGCTTGCCAGAGCAACGGCTCGCCGGCCAGGTCGGCTTCGGTGACTTCCTCCTTGCCCGCCAATCGGTGGCCGGTGGGCAGCACCACCACTCGTGGTTCGGTGTAGAGCGGGGCGACACGCAGGCCAGCTTCGTCGATGGGCAGTCGCACGTAAGCGATGTCGATGCGGCCGTCGAGGAGCATCGGGGCCTGGTCGTCGCTTTCGATCCGTTGCACGTCAACCAGAACGTCCGGATGCCGAGTGGCGAACCGTTGTACCGCCGGGGTTACGGCGATGCCTGCCCGGAAGCCGACCACCAGCCGCCGGCTGCCGTGCGCGGCCGCGGTCACCCGGTGGCGGGCGGCTTGCGCGGAGGCCAGCAGGGGGCCGGCGTCGGCCTGCAGTTGCCGGCCGGCGTCGGTCAGCGCCACGCCGTGACTGTCCCTGGTGAACAGCGGGGTGCCGAGATCCTGTTCCAGTGCGCGGATCTGCCGGCTGAGCACCGGCTGTGCGATGTGCAGCTCGTCGGCGGCGCGGCCGAAGTGCAGCTTGTCGGCGACGGTGACGAAGTAGCGCAGCTTGCGCAGGTCCAGATCCATGGAGCCTCCCGGTCCGGCGATGTCTTCAGGGTATCGCAGCAGCTGAAAGAGGTCTTGGACACGCACTCGGGCCGCTGGCAGCCTCGGAATCAGAGCGCCCGACTCCAGAAAGGCAGCACATCATGAGCACCATCAGCATCATCGGCCTGGGAAGCATGGCCCGCGCCCTCGGAGCGCGCGCGGTCGAGGGCGGCCACGCCGTCGAGGTCATCGGCCGCGACGCGGTCAAGGCCAAGGAGATGGCCGCTGCACTCGGCGGCGCCACGGCAGGCACTTTCGGCGCCACCCCTACTGGCGACCTCGTCATCCTCGCCGTGCCGCACGCCGGCGGCGTGCCGGTCGTCACCCGGTACGGGGACGCGCTGGCCGGCAAGGTCGTCATCGACATCTCCAACACGTTCGCCGGCCCCGACGACGCCGTGCTGGTCACCCCGGAGGGCAGTTCCGGCGCGCAGGAGATCGCCGAGGCCGCCCCGGCGAGCGCGCACGTCGTCAAGGCGTTCAACACCGTCTTCGGTCACGTCCTGACCCAAGGGGGCCCGCTGGACGTGCTCGTCGCCGGCGACGACGCGGGCGCCAAGGCAAGCGTGTCCGCGTTCATCGAGAGCCTCGGGCTGCGCCCGCTGGATGTCGGTGGCCTGGAGATGGCGCACTGGCTGGAGGGTGCCGGCCTGCTGCTGATGGGCCTGGCCCGCAGTGGCGCGGGATTCAACGTCGCGCTCGGCGTCAGCATCCTCGACTGAGCACCAGCTCACCTACCACAAGGAGCATCGGAAGCATGCGCGTTTTCGTCACCGGCGGGACCGGCCACGCCGGCTCGTACCTCGTCCCGGAGCTCATCGCCGCCGGGCACGAGGTCACCGGCCTGGCTCGGTCGGACGCCTCCGCGGCGACGTTGTCCGCACTCGGCGCGAAGGTGCGTCGCGGCAGCCTCGAGGATCTCGACGGGCTCAAGGAGGCGGCTGCCGAGTCCGACGGCGTCGTCCACGTCGCGCACCGGCAGGACCTGCTGCCGACCGGCGGGATGGACGCCGTGGCCGCCGCGGAGCTCCCGGTCGTGCTCGCGTACGGCGAGGCACTCGCGGGAACCGGAAAACCGCTGGTCGCGGCCGGGAGCATCGGCTCGCCGGGGAACGGGAGGAATCTGGACCGGCCGGCCACCGAGGAGGACCCGGCCCTTCCGGTCCGCGATGAGCACAAGGGCACCCTGCGGGCTCGTAACGTCGTGGAAGCCGCCGTGATCGACCTCGCCGAGCGGGGAGTGCAGTCTTCGGTGGTGCGGCTTCCCACCATCATGCACAGCACGACCGATGCGGGTTTCCTCACCACGCTGATCGCCGTCGCGAAGGAGAAGGGCGTCGCCGGCTACCCCGGAGACGGCGCGAACCGGTGGAACGCGGCACACGTCCGCGATGCCGCCTCCGTGTTCCGCCTGGCGCTGGAGAAGGGACCGGCCGGCCGGTACTGGCACGCGGTCGAGAGCGAGGGCATCCCGCTCCGCGAGATCGCGGAGGCCATCGGCAGCCGCCTGGGCCTGCCCGCCGTGAGCATTCCGTCCGACGAGCTGATGCTGCCGGGGTACTTCGGGTTCCTCACGGCCGTGGTCACGCTGGACCTTCCGGTGTCCAGCCTCCTCACCCGCCGGACCCTCGGCTGGGAGCCCGTTCAGCCCGGCCTGCTCGCCGATCTGGACAACGGCCATTACTTCCCCGCCAGCTGACGGCAAGGACTCGAATGACGACTGTGGGATTCATCGGAAGTGGCAACATCGGCACCGCCGTCGCGCGACTGGCGGTCGAGGCCGGTCACGAGGTCGTGCTCAGCAACTCACGCGGTCCCGAAACGCTCGCGGACGCGGTCGCGGAGCTGGGGCCGCGGGCGTCCGCGGCGACGAGCGGGGAGGCCGCGGCGGCCGGTGACATCGTCGTCGTCACGGTGCCGGTCACGGCGTTCCCCGGCTTGCCCGCCACGCCACTGGCCGGGAAGACGGTCATCGACACCTGCAACTACGGCCCCGAGCGGGACGGGCCCATCCCCGAGCTCGACAACAAGTCGCTGACCTCGAGTGAGCTGCTGCTGCGGTACATCCCGGACGCCATGCTCGTGAAGGCGTTCAACAACATCTTCCACAAACACCTGCTGTCACTCGCCCGCCCGGTGGGGGCGGCCGACCGCTCGTCCCTGCCGATCGCCGGGGACTTCGCGCCGGCGAAGGCGGTGGTGACCGAATTCATCGAATCCATCGGGTACGGCGTGGTGGACGCGGGGGCGCTGGCCGACGGCTGGCGGCAGGCCACGGGCACACCGGTCTGGGGAACCCCGTACGGGCCGTTCTCGAACGAGCAGGGCCGGCCGGCCGGCGAGAACGCCATCCGCGCGGCATTGGCCGCGGCGAGCCGCTGAAGACCGATGTGGTTTCCGGCCGACGAGGCTGCTCAGGTCGTCATCGGCCTTCTGCCGCACCGGGAGCCGGGATGGCGTTGTCGATGAGGACGGCGGCGATCGCGGCGGCAGCGGGGAAGCGATCGCTGTCGAGCACCCGGGTGCGGGCCGAAGCGCCGTCGATGAGCAGCGCCAGCTGTTCGCCCAGTTGCTCGGGATCGGCGGCGCCGGCTTCGCGCGCGGTTTCGGCGAGCCGCGCGGCGATGGCTTTCTTGTAGTCGCGTGCGCATTCGGATGCCGGGTGCCCGGGATCGTGGAGTTCGACCGCCGCCCCGATGTACGGGCACAGAGGGGTGGACGCCGGCACGTCGAAGGCGGCGAGCAGTCGTTCGCGGGGCGTGAGGTCGGTGCGGTCGAACACCCCGGGCAAGACGTCGGGATCGAAGCGGCGCAAGTACTCGGCGACCAGTTCGTCCTTGCCGGCGAAGTGCTGGTAGACCGTGTGCTTCGAGACCTGGGCCGTCGCGCAGAGCTGGTCCATGCCGGTGCGGTTGATGCCCTGATCGCGGAACAGCTGCTGTGACGCGCTGAGGATCCGCTCGCGCGCGCCCCTGCCCCGGCGGCGACCTCGAGGCCCCTTCTCCAACTCCGTCATGCCTGCAGCATAGCCGAGTTGAGTACCGACCGGTGTACATAACTTGCGCTCCGGACGAGCCGTCCGCTACGTTAACCACACAGATCGGTATACATAACAGAGGTGAAGGAGCGATCGTGGGAAAGCTCGACGGCAAGGTGGCGGTGATCACCGGTGGATCCACCGGCATGGCTCTGGCCGGTGCCCAGCTGTTCGTGGACGAGGGAGCGCACGTCTTCATCCAGGCCCGGCGGCAGGAAGCACTCGACGACGCCGTGAAGCTGATCGGCCGCAACGTCACCGCCGTGCAGGGTGACGCGGCCGAACTGGACGACCTGGATCGCTTGTACGACACCGTCAAGCGGGAGAAGGGCTCGATCGACGTGCTGTGGGCCAGCGCCGGGATGGGCGAACCCGCCGTCCTCGGCGAGATCACCGAGGAACAGTTCCACCGCGCCTTCTGGCTCAACGCGCGCGGCACCCTGTTCACGGTGCAGAAGGCACTGCCGCTGATCAACGACAACGGCTCGATCCTGATGACCGGATCCAACGCCTCCCTCGGCGCCTTCCCCGGCTGGAGTCTCTACGCGGGAAGCAAAGCCGTCCAGCAGGCCTGGGCCCGCGTCTGGCTCAACGAACTGCGCGACCGCAAGATCCGGGTCAACGTCCTGACCCCCGGCCAGGTCGCCACCGCCAAACAGGAGGAACTGTTCGACGAGGCGACCAAGGCCGCGTTCGAGTCCCTCATCCCCCGCGGAAAGATGGGCCGGCCCGAAGAAATCGCCGCCGTCGCCCTGTTCCTCGCCTCCGAAGACTCCAGCTACGTCAACGGCCTGGAGCTGGTCACCGACGGCGGCACCACCGCCATCTGAACCAAACAACAGGAAAGAGAGCACACCTCATGGGCAGCATCACCCTCATCGGCACGGGGAACATGGCCCGCACCATCGGCACGCTCGCGGTGGCGGGCGGCAACACCGTCGAGGTCATGGGACGCGATCAGGCCAAGGCCGACGACCTCGCCAAGGCTCTGGGCGGCGGCGCGACGACGGGCGAGTGGGGCGCCGTCCCGGCCGGGGACATCGTCATCACGGCCCTGTTGTACGACGGTGTCGTCCCGGTCGTCGCCGAATACGGAGACGCCCTCGCGGGCAAGGTCATCGTCGACATCAGCAACCCCTTCAACGCCACGTTCGACGGACTGGCCCACAGCGAGGAAACCTCGATCGCGCAGGAAGCCGCCAAGGTGGCCCCGGCCGGCGCCAGCGTGGTGAAGGCGTTCAACACCATCTTCCGCAGTGTCCTGGAGAAGGGCCGGCCCAACGTCTTCATCGCCGGCGACAGTGCGCAGGCCAAGACGGGTGTGGCGGCCTTCGTCGAGAGTCTCGGGCTGCGCGCGCTGGACGTCGGCGGCCTGAAGATGGCGCACTGGCTGGAAGGAGTGGGCGTGGTCACGGTCGGCCTCGCCGGCAACGGGGTCGGTCACTGGGACTTCGCCCTCGGCGTCGACGAATTCGCCGGCTGAGCTGTTCAGCCGGCGACGGCGACCACGTGCTTGCCGAGAACCCCGCCGCGTTCGAAACCCTGGTGTGCCACCACGATGTCCGCCAGCGGGTACACGCTGTCCACGACGGGGCGCACCGCACCGGAAGCGACATAGCCGGCCAGATCACGCAGCACCGCCGCATCCGGATTGGCGCTGAACGCCCGGATCCGGCGGGAGCCGTGCACACTCGACGCCGCGATCGCGGCGAACGCAGGGCCTGACAAACCGATCGTGACCATCCGCCCGGTGCGGGTCAGCCGGCTCCGGTAGCAGTTGAGCTCCGAACCGACGGTGTCGAAGATGACGTCGAACGGCCCGATCCGGTCGGAGGTGGTGGTCCCGTAGTCGAAGACCTCGTCGGCACCCAGGTCCCGCAGTGCGGCGGCGTGGCGGTCGCGGGCCAGGGCGGTGACGTGGCCGCCCATCGCGTGGGCCAGCTGCACCGCAGCCGTGCCCACACCGCCGGCCGCGCCTCGCACCAGAACCCGTTCACCGGCAGCCAAGCGCACGGTGTCCCGCAACCCGATCAACGCGGTGGCACCGGCCACGACCAGCGAAGCAGCCTCAATGGACGAAATACCGGCCGGCGCGGCGGCGACGCGGTCGGCGGGGACCACCACGTACTCGGCCGCACCCGCGACGGCGTGCTTCTCCCGGGGATGCACCGTCCCCCAGACGCGATCCCCGACACGATGCCCCCGGACGTCGGCGCCGACCGCGGCGACGACACCCGCGAAGTCCAACCCGAAACCGATCGGGAACCGGCGTCCCGACACCATGCGCAGCCCGCCGGACCGCACGAGGGTGTCGTGCCCGTTCACGCTCGAGGCCTCGACCGCGACGAGGACGTCACCGGCACCGGGAGCCGGGCGATCGACTTCGTTGACGAGCAAGACGTCCGGAGTGCCGAAACCGGTGATCTGAACGGCCTTCATGATGGTGTCCTTCCGCGATCCGATGTGCCGGGACCGATCCTGGGACACCCCCGGGCCCGCGCGGTCGTTCGCGTTATCCCGGGTCCGCCAGACCCACCTTGGCCGGGCGCGACCCGCCTACGATGGCGGCATGACCGACGACCCCCGCCGCGTGCTCGCCGAGTTCCTGCGCACCCGCCGGACCCGGATCACCCCGCGGGAAGTCGGCCTGGAACCCGGCCCCCGGCGGCGCGTCGCCGGGCTGCGACGGGAGGAACTGGCCCTGCTGGCCGGGGTCAGCACGGACTACTACCAGCGCATGGAACAGGGCCGCGACGTCCGGCCCTCCGACCAGGTCCTCGACGCACTGGCCCGTGCCCTCGGCTTCTCCGCCGAAGAGACCCGGCACCTGCACAGCCTCGCGGCCGCCGCGCGTACTCCCGCGCAACCCCCACGCCGCTACGAGCCGGAAGAGGTGCCGCCCACCACCCTGCGGCTGCTGCGCACGATGCCGGGCCCCGCCCTGGTCGTCGGCCGCTTCCTCGACGTGCTGGCCTGGAGCCCGCTGGGCGGCGCGGTGCTGGGCGAGTTCACCCGGCTGCCCCGGAGCGAGCGGAACCTGCTGGCCTTGCTGCTGCACCCCGACGCCGGCGAGGTCTGTCCGGAGCGGACGGCGACCGTCGCCGAGCTGACCGGGATGCTGCGGGCGCAGGTCGCCGCCGAACCGGGCCACCCGCGCGCGGTGGAGCTGGTCGGCGAGCTCGCCGTCTCGAGCGACGAGTTCGCGACGCTGTGGGCGCGCCACGACGTCCTGGAGACCACCCGCGGGCAGATGCGCGTCAACCACCCGATGGTCGGGGAGCTCAACCTGGACTGGGACGCCTACCCGATCCCGGGCTCCCCCGGCCCGTTGCTCATGGCCTTCACCGCCGAAGAAGGCAGTGCGGACGAAGAACGGCTCCGGCTGCTCGCGAGCTTGCTGACCACGCCCGAGGCCTGACCGCCCGGTGACGCGGAAGTCCACAATGTAACGGCCGATTACGGCGAACTGTCCGGGCGCCGACATCTCATATTCACGATCTTGTTCCCACGCTGGGTGAGCGACTACAGCGAGCGGAGCAGTGGGTCTAGACCAGAGGCCGAAAGAGTGACGCGCGTCACCCTCATGAGAACCGATCCTACCCGTTGTGAGCGAGCCGTCACCTTCTCTACAGTGGCCCGCGTACTCCCGAGAATGAGTTTCGTTTCCCCGGGATCGGTCCACCACCGTCAAATCTCCCAAGGAGCAGGTCTTGCTTGGAAACGCCATGAGCAGTGGCCGGGTTCGCACTCGCCGCGCCGCGCTCGGGCTCGCCCTCACCGTCGTGACCGCGACAGCCCTCAGCGGCTGCAGCGCGCTCGACTCGAACGCTTCGGCCACCGGGGGCGGCCTGGAGAAGACCAAGATCAAGGTCGCGATCTTGCCCACCGTCGACACCGCTCCATTGTGGCTCGCCCAGGATGCGGGCTACTTCAAGGCCGAAGGACTCGAAGTAGAGGCCGTCATGGCCGCGAGTGGCCAGGCGGCGCTGACGAAAGCGATTTCCGGCGAGACCGACATCTCGATCTCGAGCTACATGCCGTTCTTCATCGCGAAGAGCACGGGCACGGCCGACTTCCAGCTCGTCGCGGACGCGACCTCGGTCAGCCCGAAGTCCGTCGCGATCGTCACGGCACCGAACTCGCCGGTGAAGACGGTCAACGACCTCGCCGGCAAGCGGATCGCGATGACCGCCAAGAACACGGCGAGCGACCTGCTGGCCAAGTCGCTGATGAAGGACCACGGCGTCCCGATCGACAAGGTGATCTGGGTCCCCAGCCCGTTCCCGAACACGGCGGCGGCACTGGCGCAGGGTCAGGTCGACGCGGCCTTGCTGCCCGAGCCCTTCCTCACGCAGGCCGCCAAGACCGCGGGTGCGATCCCGGTGATCGACGTCAACTCCGGCGCCACCCAGGACTTCCCGCTTTCCGGCTACGGCGCGGTCTCGAAGTGGGTCAAGGAGAACCCGAAGACCCTCGCGGCTTTCCAGCGCGCACTGCAGAGGGCCACCAGCGAAACGAACAAGGACCGGTCCAAGATCGAGCCGCTGCTGGTCAAGTACGCCAAGATCGACGAAGACTCCTCCAAGCTGCTCGGCCTCCCCAGCTTCAGCGCGAAGCTGGACGCCCGGCGCCTGCAGCGGGTGCCCGACCTGATGCTGCAGATGGGCGCGATCACGACCAAGGTCGACGCCGCGGCGATGATCGCTCCGCAGGCGACCGGCTGACGCGAGAAACCGCGACCTGGGCCGGCCTGGCCGGCTTCCTCCCGCTCCGGGAGGTCGTCGGCCAGGCCGGCCTCGTAGTCATCCGCGCCGGCCACGCGCCCCGACGGTCATCCAGCTGTAGTCCACAAAGGACGGATTCTCGTACGTCGCGTACGCTTCGTCGAGCACCTCCCGGGTGATCAGGCCGGTGGCGAGCGCGTGCTCCTCGACCAGCTTCGTCGTGTTCTTGAGCCAGCCCGCCAGCGGCTGCCCGCCCCGCGCCGGCAGGACCACGCCCTCCGCGGCGCAGTCGAGCAAGCCGGCCGCCTCCAGTGGGACCGGCAGGGTGCGGCCCCACTCCGGGGCGGTGCCGACCCGGTCCGCCATGACCCGCGCGAGCGCCGCCATGGTCCGGCGGGTCGCCGGGTGCGAGGACAGCTCGGGCAGCGTGACACCGATCTCGATGAGCAGCCACCCACCGGGCTTGAGCCACGACGCCAGCCGCTTGATCACGGCCTCGCGCCCGGGCAGGTGCTCCAGCACGAACCGGGTGTGGATGACGTCGAACTCCCCGGGGGCGTCGTCCGCGGTGACGTCGTGGTGCAGCACGGTCACCCCGAGGTCGGCGAGCGGGCCGAGGAACGCGAGGCTGAGGTCCGTCGCCACCACGTTCTCCGGGCCGGCCAGCTCGGCCATCCTGGCCGCCACCGAACCCGCCCCGGCGCCGACTTCCAGGCACCGCCACCCCGCCCGCACCCCGAGGTCTTCGAGCTGCCGGAAGCTGAACGGATCGAAGCTCTCCTGCAGCAGGCGGAGCCGGTGGTGCTCGGCCTGCGCCTGGGTGTCGACGAAGTTGTTCCAGCCGATGGTCTGTGACATCCGGTGTTTCCTCATTCGATCAGATCGGGCGACGACGCATCGTACGGCTCACCGCGTCGCGTCCGACAGGGCAAGAAACCCCTTTTTTCTCACAGAGTCACCAAACGACCGGCCATTACACCATCCACATCGGACAGGGGAAGGGAAAGCACGGTGAAATCACGGTAATCCGCAGACTTACGCTGATCGGCTTATCCACCCTGCCACGAACGGTCGCACACCAGAGCTGATCACCTTGGCGCAGTATTGCTTCGGCCGCGATCTCGCCGTAACTTCTCCAGCGATCATCAGCCCTTTCATTGTCGCGTCCGAAAGAATGGATTCCAGCACGATGACGGATCTCGCGTTGCCGGTGAACGCCGCCCGAAGCAGGGGCATCGGGTTGCTGGAGGCCGTCGTCGAGCGGTGGGCGGCCGACCGGCCCACCGCCACGGCGTGCTCCGCGCCGGACGGCGTGCTCGACTTCGCGGGCCTGGCCGAGCGGACGACGGCGATCGCCGGGACGCTGGCGGCCGCCGGGGCGGGGCCGGGCACCGCGGTCGCGCTGACCACCGGCCGGTCCCGGCTGGCCGTGGCGAGCCTGCTCGCCGTGTGGCGCCTCGGCGCGACGGCGGTGCCACTCGACGAGCGGCACCCGGCCGCCCGGACCGCCGAGGTGCTCGACGGCGCCGGCGTGTCGCTGATCCTCGGACCGCGGCCTCCCGGCGCGCCGGCCGACCTGCCCGCGCTCGACCCGGAGAGCGCCCGGGGCGGACCGTTCGCCGCAGCCGGTGGTGAGATCGCCTACCTCATCCACACTTCGGGCAGCGCGGGGCGGCCGAAGGCCGTCGAGGTCACCTACGTGGGCCTGGAAACCGCGCTGGGTGCCATGAGCACCATCCACATCGGACCGGGCGGCCTGGGGATCAACCCGCTCTCGCCCGCGTTCGACGGCTGGCTCTGGTGCGTGCTGCTGCACCTGCTGAACGGCGTCGGCACGGCGATCCTCGACCTCGCCGACGACGGCGAGCACGTCGACCTCGCCGGCCGGATCGCCGCGGTCGCGCCGCGCACGGCCAGCCTCACCCCCTCGCTGCTGGCCTCCTGTGCCGACGCGCTCGCCGACGCCGAGGTCGTCGTAGTCGCCGGAGAACATTGCCCGCGCGGGCTGCTCGAGGTGCTGCTGGCCCGGCACCGGGTGCTGAACGTCTACGGCCCCACCGAGGCCACGATCGCCGCGACCTGCGCCGACAGCGCCCGCGGCGAGGACGTCACGACCATCGGGCGCCCGCTGCCCGGCTACCTGGCCCGGGTGCTCGACGTCGACTTGCGGCCGGTGCCGGTGGGCTCCCGCGGCGAGCTGTGTCTCGGCGGGACGGCACTCGCCAGGGGCTACCGCGGCGACCCGGAGCTCACCGCGCGCCGGTTCGTCACCGTGGACGGGGAGCGGCTGTTCCGCACCGGTGACGAGGTCATCGCCCGCCCGGACGGGCAGCTCGAGTTCCTCGGCCGGCTCGACACCCAGGTCAAGGTGCGCGGGTTCCGGATCGAGCTCGGCGAGCTCGAGCGGGTCGTGGAGCAGCTGCCGGCCGTGCTCGCGGCGACGGCGTTCGTGCGGACCGCGGGCGGCACCCTCGGCGTCGCCGCCGTGCTCGCCGACGGGCACGACCCGGTCGCCGGCGCCCTGCTCGTGCGCGAGCACTGCCGGACGTTCCTGCCCGAGCACCTGCTCCCGTCCACAGTGGACTTCGTGCCCGCGCTGCCCTACGACGACCGCGGCAAGGTCGACCGGGCGGCGCTCGCGCTGGCCGCCGACGTGGCGCGGCCCGCGGGCCGGGCGCCGGCCACCGACCGAGAGCACGAGGTCTGCGCCGTCTTCGCCGAGGTGCTGGACCAGCCGGTGGCCGACGTGGCCGCGGACTTCTTCGAGCTCGGCGGGCACTCGCTGCTCGCCGCCCGGATGGTCGCCGCGCTGCGCAAGCGGACCGGGCTGCGGGCGTCGATCCCGTTGCTGCTGGGCAACCCCAACCCCGCCGCGCTGGCCGCGGAACTGGACCGGCTCGCCGAGGTGTCCGCGTGAGCGGCTGGGTGGTGCCGTGGCACCCGTCCCCCGCCGGCCGCCCGACCCTGGTCTGCGCGCCACCCGGTGGCGCCGGCTGCAGCCGGTTCCGCGGCTGGCAGGCCCGGCTCGGACTGGCCGTTTCGGTGGTCGGCGTGCAGCTGCCCGGGCGGGAGAACCGGTTTGCGGAAGAACATCCGGCGACCTTCGCCGAGGCTGTCACCGCCGTCGCCGCGGACCTTGCCGAGCTTCGGGCCGGTGCGCCGCTCGTCATCGTCGGAGAGAGCTTCGGCGGTCTGCTCGCCTACGAGCTCGCGCGGGCGGTGGGGCCGGACGCGCTCGTGCTCGCCGCGACCGAGCCCCCGGGCACCCGGTCGGCCGCCGAGCACCTGGTCGTCGACGAGCAGATCCTGCGTGACCTGTTCGTCTCCGGCCCGCCCGAACTCCGCGATCTCGACGAGGACAGCCAGGAGTTCCTGCTCGACGTGCTGCGCCGGGACGACAAGCTCGCCGACACCCACGTGCTCGCCGAACGGTTCCGGGTGGACTGCCCGATCCACGCCTGGTCCGGCGACCTGGACACCGTCGTGCCCGGGCACCTGCTCGACGGCTGGGCCGGCTACAGCACCGCCGGCACCACCCGGCGGTCCTTCGCCGGGGGCCACACCTTCCTGACCGACCTCGCCGACGAAACCGTGCCCGCGCTGGGGAGCCTGCTGTGCTGATGGACCTGACCGACGACCTGAGCTTCGCCGGCACCGAGTTCTGGCCGCACTTCGCGTGGCTGCGCGAGCACGACCCGGTGAGCCGGCACCCCGACGAACACGGCGGCTTCTGGGTGGTCACCCGCTATGCCGACGTGCTGTCGGTCTACCGCGACGCGGCCGGGTTCAGCTCCCGGCACGGGATGCGGCTGGGCACCAACCCGACCGCGGTGGACGCCGTGACCGGGCAGATGCTGATCGTCTCCGACCAGCCGGACCACGCGCAGCTGAAAACGGTGCTGGCCAAGGGTTTCTCACCAGCCGCGATCCCGCACGCGGAGGACCTGGTGCGCACCGTGGTGCGCGGCCTGCTCGACGACGCCCTGGCCGCCGGTGAAGTGGACGTCGTGGAGACCGCGCGCCGGCTGCCGACGCGCGTCGTGTGCGCGCTGATGGGCGTGCCGCCCGAGGAGTGGGACTGGCTCGGCGGCACGATGAACGACGCCTTCGAAGGCGAGGACGAACAGAGCAGGCTCGCCGCGCACGCGGAGATCTTCCTGTACTTCTCGGAACTGGTGCTCGACCGCCGGGACCACCCGGGCGACGACTTCGTCAGCCGCATCGCCGCCGACCGGCGGTCCACAGCGGACGGTACGAAGCGGCCGCTGACCGACACCGAGATCGTGGTGAACTGCAACGGTGTCCTCGCGGGTGGCAACGAGACCACGCGCTACTCCGCGGCCGGCGCCGTGCTGGCGCTGATCGAGCACCCGGACCAGTGGGCGGCGCTGCGCACCGACCGCGCGCTCCTGCCGGGCGCCGTCGAGGAGGTCCTGCGCTGGACCACCCCCGGCGTGCACGTGCTGCGCACCGCGACCGCACCCACCACGATCGGCGGCGTCGACATCGCCGAAGGCGACCGGGTGACCCTGTGGAACGTCTCGGCCAACCGCGACGACGCCGAGTTCGGCGATGCGGGACGCTTCCGTGTGGACCGCACTCCCAACCGCCACATCGCCTTCGGCGGCGGCCGCCACCAGTGCCTGGGGGCGCGGCTCGCTCGCCTGGAACTGACGGTGTTCCTGGAGGAACTGCTGAACCGGGTGGCCACTGTGGACATCGTGGGCGAGCCCCGCTACACGGCGTCGAACTTCACTTGGGGCGTGCGCGAACTACCGGTGCGCCTGCACTCCGCCTGATCGCCGGTCACGTGCCGGTGGGCGAAACCGTTGTGGCGACGCCTGTCGGTGCCGCCGCCGCAGCGACAGCGGCGGCGGCACGGACCTGCTTGCGCCCCGGCAGCCAGATGCACAATGCGGTCGCGAGGAGCGAGAAGCCCGTCGCCCACCAGAACGCGACGTGGAAGCCTGCCACGACCGCGCCCGGCCCGTCGCCGGCGATGGCCTGCTCGAGGACAACGGCGAGCACCGCCGTGCCGAACGACCCGCCGACCTGCTGCGCGATCCGCGTCAGGACGCTCGCGTGCCCGATCTCGGCGCGGGCGAGCCCGACGTAGGAGGCCGTCATCACCGGCATGGTGACGGCGCCGAGCCCGACGCCGCGGATCAGCAGCCACAGCGCGAGCAGCCGGCCGTCGCTCGTCGCGTCGACGAACGCGAACGGCACGGTCGCCGCCGCGACGACGACGAACCCGACGATCGCGATCGACTGCGCCCCGATCCGGTCGGTGAGCGGGCCGGCGATCTGACGGCTGAGCAATGCCCCGATGCCTTGCGGCACGAGCATGAGCCCGGCGGCCAGCGCGCTCACGCCGCGGACCTCCTGGTAGTACAGCGGCAGCAACAGCATGGCCCCGAACAGCGAGAAGCCCGACAGGAACAGCACCGCGGTCGACGACCCGACCGAGCGCGCGGCGAGCAGCCGGATGTCCACGAGCGGGTCGCGGTGACGCAGCGCGTAGATCGTGAAGGCGACGAGGAAAGCGGCGCCGAGCGCGAGCGGCGCGAGGACGCCGGGCCTGCCGAAGCCCGCCGCACCGGCGTCGGACAGGCCGAGGAGCACGGCGACGATGCCCGGGACGAGCAGCACGAGGCCGCCGACGTCCAGCCGGGGCCGCACGGCGGCGGCGGCCGGCGTGTCCTCGGCGAGGTAGCGGCCCGCGAGGATCAAGCCGGCGACGCAGAACGGCACGTTGACCCAGAACATGAAGCGCCAGCTGAAGTCCGTGATGATCGCCCCGCCGACGAGCGGGCCGAGGACCGGCCCGAGCAGGCCCGGCAGCGCGACCCAGGTCATCGTGCGACCGAGCGCGCGCCCTCCCGCCGCCTGCATGATCAGCGTCGTCATCACCGGCAGCATCAGCCCGCCGCCGAGCCCCTGCAGGACACGCCAGCCGATGAGCGACCCCGCGTCCCACGCGAGACTCGACCCGACCGAGCCGACCAGGAAGACCGCGAGGGCGAACATCCAGACCCGCTTGCCGCCGAAGCGGGCCAGCGCCCAGGTGCTGAGCGGGACCGCCGCGCCGAGCGCGAGCATGTAGCCGGTCGTCACCCACTGGATCGTCGAAACCGGCACGTCGAGGCTGGCCGAGAGCTGGTGCAGCGCGACGCTGACGATCGTGGTGTCGAAGACGACCGCCAAGGCCCCCACGACCAGGATCAACGCCGTCTTCAGCACTTTCGGGTCGACGCCGTCGCGCGCCGGGGTGTCCGCTGTCATCATGGCCCCAATAAGAGATGGATCATTTCCTTATTGGCGAGAGTAGGAGGACTGGCGAAGGAATGCAAGTCTCTCTTATCCTGGACGCATGCCGACGTCCGATACGGTCAAACGCCGCCGCCGAGGGACCGAGCTGGAGCACGCGCTCCTCGACGCGACCTGGGAGGAGCTGGCCGAGGCCGGGTTCGCGAAGCTGACGATGGAGTCCGTCGCGGACCGCGCGAAGACCGGGATCGCGGTGCTCTACCGCCGCTGGCCGGACAAGAACGCCCTCGTGCTCGCGGCCATCCGGCACTACGGCGACACCCACCCGGTCGAGATCCCGGACACCGGCAACCTCCGCGACGACCTGCTCGCGCTGCTCCGGAACATCAACGCCGGCCGGACCGAGCTCGCGACGCTCGTCGGCGCGACGTTCGCGGGCCTGCGCGACAGCGCCGGCCTCACCCCGGAGGAGGTCCGGCTCACCGTGCTCGGCGACGGTCCGAAGCGGTCCGACCCGGTGTATCAGCGGGCCCACGACCGCGGCGAGATCGACCTCGCGCGCATCCCGCAGGACGTCCTCGACCTGCCGTTCCAGCTCATGCGCCACGACATCCTCATGACCCTGCGCCAGGTCTCCCCCGAGCGGATCCGCTCGATCGTCGACGACATCTTCTGGCCGCTCGTCACGGCGCGCGCCTGACGGGCCGCGGACTTGCCTGGGCTGACCGCGGGCCCACCTGCCGCAGCAACGCCAGAGCCTCCTCCGACGGCGACCCGGCGGGCGTCGTGCACACCACGACGGACTGGCCCGGCGATCGCATGAGGGCAAGGGTCTGCTGGGTGACCGTCACCGTGCCGACGACCGGATGGTGCAGTTCGTAGGTGGCGGCATCGCACGGCGTCACGCGGTGGTCGCCCCACAACGCCACGAATTCGGGGCTCTTCATCGTCAGCTCGCCGATCAGCTCGGCGAGCAACCGGTCCTCCGGATACCGGCCGACGGCGATCCTCAGGTTGCCCACGACGGCGCGCACCTTCCGCCGCCAGTCCCCGTAGAGCTCGCGGCAATGCGGGTCCAGGAACACCATCCGGCTCATGTTCGGCCGGCGCGCGGGGTCGTCGGGGCTCAGCGGGTCCACGTGGCCGGCGAGCAGGGCGTGGCCGAGGGGGTTCCACGCCAGCACGTCCGTGCGCCGGCCGAGGACGAGCGCCGGAACGCCGTCGAAGGAGCGCATCAGGTCCCGCGTCTCCTCGGCGACCTTCTCGGGGCGTGGCCGGCGCACCCGCGGCAGCCGGCGCGAGGCCCCGGCGAGCCGTTCCAGGTGGTCCCGCTCGTGGTCGTCGAGCAGCAGGGCGCCGGCGATCGCCTCGAGCACCTCCGCCGACGCGCCACGGGACAGGCCCTGCTCGAGCCGGGTGTAGTAGGACACGCTGACGCCCGCCAGCTGCGCCAGTTCCTCCCGGCGCAACCCCGCCACCCGCCGGCGCGGCCCGAGGTCGCGGAGACCCACGTCCTCCGGGCGCAGCCTGGCCCGCCGTGCTTGCAGGAAGTCGCCGAGCGGGCTCGATCCGTCCATCACCCCACTATCCCCGCGTGCGGCACCGCTCAGCCACACCCTGCCGGGGGTACGACAACGCAGGACTGGTTGCCCCGCACGGACCCGATCAGGCTCGACCTCGTTCGGGCTGCTGCCCGCGATTCCCGAGGAGTGACCATGGATCAGATCACGCTGGGCGACGTGACCGTCACCCGCGTCAAGGAGTACTACGGCTCGGTCGAGATGGGCCCCGGGGAGTTCTTCCCCGAGAGCCCCGACGGTGCCTGGGACGAACACCGGAACTGGCTCGCCCCGGACTTCCTGAATCCCGAGACCGGCGAGTGCGTCTCGGCGATCCAGACCTGGCTGCTGCGCAGCGAAGGCCGGACGATCCTCGTCGACACCGGGGTGGGCAACCACAAGGACCGTCCCTACGCGCCCGTGTGGAGCCGGCTGGACACGAACTTCCTGGACAACCTCGCCGCCGCCGGTGTCCGGCCCGAAGACGTCGACGTCGTCGTCAACACCCACCTGCACATCGACCACGTCGGCTGGAACACCCACCTCGACGGCCGCACCTGGGTACCGACGTTCCCGAACGCCACGTACCTCATGACGCGGCAGGACTTCGACTTCTGGAACCCCGCCAACAACCACGAACCGTTGCTGGGCCGCGGAAACCAGAACGTCTTCGAAGACAGCGTCGCCCCGGTGCACGAAGCCGGGCTGACCCACCTGTGGGACGGCTCGTACCGGATCGACGAGAACCTCCGGCTGGACCTCGCGCCGGGCCACACCCCCGGGTCGTCCGTGCTGACGCTGGAGTCGGGCGGCGACCGCGCGCTGTTCGTCGGCGACCTGGTGCACACCCCGCTGCAGTTCGTGGAGCCGGAGACGAACTCCTGCTTCTGCGAGGACCCGGCCGAGGCCCGGGCGACGCGGCACAAGCTCCTCGGCCGCGCGGCCGAGGACAACGCGCTCGTCTTCCCCGCACATCTCGGCGGCCAGGGTGGCGCCGAGGTCGAGCGCGCCGGATCGAAGTTCGCCATCAAGGAGTGGGCGGGGTTCTCCCGCATCGCCTGAGCCCGGCAGCAGTCCACGAGAGGAAGCGTTTTCCGTGTCCCAGCAAGCAGATCCGATCGTCGGCACCCCGGCCGGTGCCGTGCGCGGTGTTCGTGACCGGTTCGGCGAGCTTTACCGCGCCGTCCCGTACGCGACGGCCCCGACGGGCGCCGGTCGCTTCGCACCGCCGGTACCCCACCCGGGCTGGTCCGGGGTCCGGGACGCCACCGCGCCCTCGCCGACCGCGCCGCAGCCGGCCCGGGACTTCGGCCGGCTCGACATGACTCCTTACTTCGGCCCGGGCTGGGTGCGGGGCGAGGAGTACCTGACGGTCGACGTCCGGACGCCCGGCACCGGCGGCCGGAAGCGGCCGGTCATGGTCTTCGTGCACGGCGGCGGGTTCGTCACCGGTTCCACCCGCGCCGCGCTCTACGACGGCCGGGCGTTCGCCCGAGACGGCGTCGTGCTGGTCACGGTGAACTACCGCCTCGGCGTCCCCGGCTTCCTCGACCTGGCGGGCGCCCCCGCCAACCGCGGCCTGCTCGACGTAGTCGCCGCGCTCGGCTGGGTGCGGGACACGATCGCCGCGTTCGGCGGCGATCCCGGGAACGTCACGCTGTCCGGCCAGTCCGCGGGTGCCACGATCACCGGAGCCCTGCTGGCGACGCCGGAGGCCAAGGGGCTGTTCCGGCGCGCGATCGTCCAGAGCGGCAGCGGCACCGGCGCATTCACCCCCGAGCAGGCGCGGCGGGTCGCTGCCGCGGCCGCGCGGGCGCTGGGCGTGCGGCCCACCGCGGAGGCCTTCGCCGAGATCCCGGACGAGCGGTTCCTCGGGATCCTGCCGGCCCTCGCGGGGATCGACCTGCGGACCGCGACGGCCACGGACCCACTCGCCGGGCTGAGCCCGTTCGCCCCGGTCTTGCCCGTGCAGCCGGCCGACGCCTTGGCCGAGGGGCCGGCGGGAGAGGTCGATCTGCTCATCGGCACCACCACGGAAGAGGGTCACCTCTACCTGGTACCGCAAGGCAAGCTGGAGTCCACAGTGGACGACGACGTGCTCGCCGTCGCGGCGAAGGTTCACGCGGACCCCGCCGCCGTCGTCGCGGCCCATCGGGCGGCCCGGCCGGGAGCGACCCCGGGCGAACTGCGCTCCGCGGTGCTCGGCGAGGCTCTCTTCGGAGCCGGTACCGCCCGGATGATCGAAGCCCACGCCCGGCTGTCCGGCGGCCGCACCTACGCCTATTCGTTCGGCCACCGCTCGACGGCATTGGCCGGGCGGCTGGGCGCCGCCCACACGGTCGAGCTGCCTTTCGTCTTCGACATCGCCGACGAACCGTGGCTGCACGGCGACGCGGGCCTGCTGGGGCCCGACCCGGCGCCCGCCGGGCTGGCAGTCCGCGTGCACGGCGCTTGGGTCGCGTTCGCAACCCACGGCGACCCCGGTTGGGCGGCGTACGACCCGCAGCGACCACGAAGGGAAGTCTTGGGAGGCTTCGCCGGCGAGTGACCGCCCAGCCGGTGCAGTCGGGGACGTCCGAGCAGGGCTTTCTCATCCACCCCGCACACCAGGCAGCCGCCCACCCGACTGTCGGCGCGGGCCGAGCAGCCGGATCAGTCGGATGCGGTCAGGGTTCGCAGCTGAGCGAACGACTGGTCGATGGCATCGCGCAGGTCGAGGTCGTCGGCGTCGACCCATCGCTGGAAGGCGACCCGGTACACCGCCGAGCCGGTTTCGGCAGCCAGGCTGGCCTCGGCGGCGGCGATACCCCGCCGTCGGAGCCCGTCGGCGAGGGCGGCCGACAGGTGGGCGAGCTTGATCAACTCACGTTCCCGGAGATCGGCGTTGGCCATGATCACCGCGTGCCGCGTCCGGGCGAGGTCACGGTCGTGCCCGATGATCCCGGCCACGGCGTCGAGCGCGGCCGCGACGGCTTCCAGCGGCGAAGCCGTGGCGGGCGCCGCCTCCAGCGCGGCCAGCGACTTCTCCTCCAGCTCGGCCGCGGCGTCGAAGAGGACCTCGCGCTTGTCGGCGAAGTGGCGGAAGAAGGTGCGGGCCGTCACGCCGGCCCGTTCGGCGATGTCGGCCACCATGGTCTGCTCGAAGCCACGTTCGAGATACAGGTTCAGCGCGGCCTCACGCAGTCGGCCACCGGCTCCCGGCTCCCATCGTCCCATCCCCCGAGTTTAGTGCCGTCGCATCCCGGCACCCGCAGTGATGTCATCAGCTGACATCAACATGGTACGGTGATGTCAGCTGATGACATCACTGCGAGGAAGGACAGCCCATGCCACCGACCAGGACCACCGCCGCGGCACCCACGTTCATGGTCGTCGCAACGCTCCGCGACGACACGGACCTCACGGAATTCGCCGCGTTGCGGGACGACGAGCAGAAGCAGCTGGAAGTGCTGCGCTCGGCCGGGCGGATCGGCGCCCACTACATTTCCCCCGCCCGCCGGGCGACGTTCGTCGAAGTCATCGCCGCCGACGAGAAGCAGGTCGCGGAGACACTGGCGACCCTGCCTTTCGCCCGGTTCTTCGACGCCGATGTCTACCCGACCACGCCCCCGGACCCCGCGGAACTCGCCCACCGGGCGCGATCCTCCGCCGAGAATTCACCTCTGCGGACTGCTGGAGAATAGGGTGGGAAAGCTCAAGACGTTCCCGTTCGGCAAGGTGCTCATTTCCTTGTCCGCGGCGGGGACCATGATCGGCTCGTACGTCGCCGACTGGAACGAGACGCACATCCACAATCCCGCGTGGCCGCCCCACGCCAAGTTCCACAACGCCCAAACCATGAGCATGGGCGCCGCACTGTCCCTGGCGGCCCTGTACCACTTGTGGAAACCAGGCGGGTCGCGTGAATCGCTGGACAGCGCGGCCGTCATCGCCAGCCTGTACGGGCTCACCCAGCTTTCCGCCGCACTCTATCCGGGGACCGCCAGCGTCGACCCGCCCCGCGAAGACAATTGGCCGCAGCTCAAATACACCCTGCCCAGCCTCGGGCTGATCCTGCTCGGCTATTCGCTCGATCGCTACCGGATCAGCCGGGCATGACAGTGCCGTGACGAACGAGGGTTCGCGATCGCGGGGCGGACATCACCTCGGCGATCGACGAGGCGTACCGCATCCCCGACGTGCGCACTGGCTGCGTGAGTACGCCGCGGGCAACGTCGCCCAGGACCGCCGGCCGCATGCAGTCGGACAACCCGCAGATCGTCGCCGCGGTGGCCCGGCTCAACGCGTGACCCCCAGGCGCACGCGAAATCAGGATCCGAGCACCAGCGGCACGAGGAAGTAGATCTCGAGGGCCTCGTACACCGCACCGAGGAAGAACAGCGCGAGTGCCGGGAGCCAGAGCCGACCGAGGAGGGCCAGGCCACGCGCGTAACCCTGCCGGCGGGTGGAGGCGTCGACGGTCGCGGGCCGGAGCCAGGACCTGCCGAGCAGGTACGCGCCGAACATCACGAGCGCGTAGGCCTGGAACTCGATGAGCAGCGTCAGGGAATGCGGGATGAGGGTCAGCCGCGAGGTCGCGTCGACCGGGGCGAGCGTGATGCCCAGGTCGATCGTCTTGATCGCGAAAACGGCAAGCCCGGCGAAGGGGACCACGAGCGACGGGAGCGTGATGAGCAGCAGCGCGGTCGGGAACACGTTGACGAGGAAGATGACCGCGCCGAACACCCATCCGTTGCCGACCACCGCGTTGACGAGCGCCCCCTGCTCACCTCCCGCGAACGAGGCGACCCGCGAGGCGTGCAGGTCCGGGAAGAGCACTCCCAGCGCCATCCCGAGGAGCAGCACTCCGTAGACGAAGACATTGAGGAGGAGATACGCCCGGAGGTCGGCGCGGATGATCTGGAACAGCCTGCGGAGGCGATGCATGGTTTACGTCCGTTCGTCGAGGAAACCGCATGTCAACCGCTCTAACACACTGTATTAGTGCAGCGGGCCGCGACAGTAGCACAGCGTGCTAGTACAGTGTGTTAGCGGAGGTGCCGATGGCGGAGCAGGAGACGGGGACCGGCAGCCGGGACCGGATTCTTCAGGCGGCCATGGCGATGTTCGGGGAGAACCAGGGTGCGCGGCTCAGCGTGCGCGCGGTCGCGGCGCGGGCCGGGGTGAGCACCGGCTCGCTCCGGTACCACTTCCCCACGCAGCGCGTGCTGCAGGACGCCGTCCTCGCCGGCATCTACGACGTGATCACCCCCGGCGACCGGATCCACGACCGATCGGCACCGGCACGGGACCGGCTGATCGACTGCCTCCGGCAAGTCCTCGCACTCGCCGGCGTCGGCGAACAAGCACGGGCGGGGTGGGGCGAGATCTTCAAGACGTACATCGAGCCCGAACCGACCGAGGAGAGCCGCGCGGCGTATCTCGCGATCGAGCGGGAAGGCCAACGCCGTGTCGAGTACTGGCTGACCGTCCTGCGAGGCGAAGGCGCACTCGCCGAGGGCGACGACGGCCGGCGTGCCAGATTCCTCGTGACCGTCCTCAACGGACTCTCGATCGCGAGGGCCCTGCCCTCCGAGGAGTCGATCCTGGCCGCCGAAACCGAGACGCTGAACGCGGCCGTCGACCACGTCCTCGGCTCTCGGTTCTGACGGCGCTTCCGCCGGGCGCGAAAATTCCTCGCTGCCGCATGTCGAGAACGAGAGGTCGGCTCCGACTCATGGGCACTCGCGCGGCCGGCAGGGCCGCCGCCCACGAAAGTGAGCTCCGACGATGACCAAGGTGACCGCCCAGATGTCGGTGTCCCTCGACGGCTTCTACACCGGTCCGCGGGCTGCCGACGATGTGACCGGCTGGATGCACGGCCCCGAAGCGCCCGGGTTCTTCCGGGTCACCCGGTGGGCCGTCGACGCCGCCGCCTGGCGGGAGCGGCAGGGCTTTGCCGGGGGTGAACGGTCGGCCGACTCGGAGATTGTCGAGGAGATGTTCGCCTCCGCCGGTGCCTACGTCATGGGACGGCGGATGTTCGACGCCGGCGAGTTCCCCTGGGGTGACGAGCCGCCGTTCCACGCCCCGGTGTTCGTCGTCACCCACCGTCCGCGGGAGGTGCTCGAACGCCAGGGTGGCACCTCCTTCACCTTCGTCACCGAGGGGCTCGAGCGGGCTATCGAGCTGGCGCGGGACGCCGCCGGCGGCAAGGACGTCGCCGTGGCCGGTGGTGGGGAGCTGCTGGGCCAGGTGCTGGCCGCCGGGCTGCTCGAACAGCTCGAGCTGCACGTCGCCCCTGTGCTGCTGGGTGCTGGGCAGCGCCTGTTCGGGCCCGGCCTCGGCCTCGGCACCGACGACGGCATCGAGCTGGTGCCGACCCGGGTCGTCGAGTCGCCCGGGGTCACCCACATCCGCTATACCGTCACCGGGCGGTCGAAACTGGTCTTGGACGATCGCGGGGCCAGCGGTGAGCTGGTCGGACCGGCCCAGGCGGAGCAGAGGAGCGCGCTGTGAAGTACATGCTGCTGATCTACGGCAACGAGGAAGCCTTCACCTCGATCGGCGCGGACGCCCTCGCCGAGCTCATCCGCGAGACCGATGCCCTCAACCAGGAGCTGTTCGAGTCCGGTGAGCTGGTCGGCGCCTACGGGATGGCCGACCAGATGAACTCCAAGATGGTCCGGGTCGCCGAGGGGACGCCGGTGGTGACCGACGGCCCCTACGCCGAGGCCAAGGAGTTCCTGGGCAGCTTCACGATCCTCGACTGCGACAGCCTGGAACGGGCCCTCGAGATCGCGGCCCGCAACCCCTCGGCACGCCACTGGGGTGTCGAGGTCCGGCCGCTCATGCACGAGGCCAACGTCGGGCCGTGAGCGACTGGCAGGCCGTCCGGCGGCTGGTCCCGGAAGTGCTCGGGGTGCTGGTGCGTCGCTACGGCCGGTTCGACGCCTGCGAGGACGCCGTCCAGGAGGCGCTGCTGGCCGCCGCGGCCCAGTGGCCGGTCGAGGGGTGGCCGGAGAGCCCCCGGGCGTGGCTGGTGACCGTGGCCTCGCGCCGCCTCGCCGACCAGGTGCGCAGCGACGCCGCTCGCCGCCGGCGGGAGGAGGCGGACGCGCTCCGCACTCCGCCCGCCGGTGGCGAGGTGCACGCCGACGACGACACCCTCACGCTGCTGTTCCTGTGCTGCCACCCGGCGCTGACCCCGTCGTCGCAGATCGCGCTGACCCTGCGGGCCGTCGGCGGCCTGTCGACCACGGAGATCGCCCGGGCCTTCCTCGTGCCCGAGGCGACCATGGCGCAGCGCATCAGCCGGGCCAAGCAACGCATCAAGGCGGCCGGAGCCGGCTTCGACCTGCCACCGCCGGCGGAGCAGGCGCAGCGGCTCGGCGTCGTGCTCCACGTCGTCTACCTCGTCTTCAACGAGGGCTACACGGCCACGTCGGGGACGCTGCTCGTACGGGCCGAGCTGACGGCCGAGGCCATCCGGCTGGCCCGCGAGCTGCACCGGCTGGTCCCCGGCGACGGCGAGGTGGCCGGGCTCCTGGCCCTGCTGCTGCTGACCGACGCCCGCCGCCGGGCCCGCACCGCCCCGGACGGCTCGCTGGTGCCGCTGAGCGAGCAGGACCGGACGCTCTGGAACACCGAGGCCATCGCCGAGGGCGTGGCGCTCGTGACCAACACCCTGGCCAGCGGCCCCATCGGCTCGTACCAGCTCCAGGCCGCCATCGCCGCCGTCCACGACGAGGCACCCACCGCCGACGTCACCGACTGGCCGCAGATCCTGGCCCTCTACACGGTTCTGGAGCGCGTGGCCCCCAACCCGACGGTGACGCTCAACCGCGCGGTGGCGGTGGCCGAGGTCCACGGCCCCGCGGCCGGGCTGGCCCTGCTCGACGCCGTCTCGGCCGACGAGCGCATCTCCGCCTCCCACCACCTGGTGTCCGTGCGGGCCCACCTGCTGGAGCTGGCCGGCGACCACGACGCGGCGCGCGCCGGCTACCGGGAAGCGGCCCGGCGCACCACCAGCGAGCCCGAGCGGCGCCACCTCCTGACCCGCGCCGCGCGGCTGGGGTGACCGTGCGCTCGACGCCGCGTCACGGCGTCACCTCCGCGATCCTCGAAAAGCTGTTCTGCGCGGCCGCGACGACGATCCGCACCTGGGTCGTCGTCACCGGCGCCGGGAACGGGATCCACCGGTAGACGGCGGTGTTGCCGGTGACGTGGACCTGGTCGGCCCACTGGGCGCCGTCCCAGGTCTGCACGGTGAAGTCGGTCGGGACACCGTCCGGGTTGGACGCGAAGCCGACGCCGGTCAACGCGGTCGCGGCGGGCGCCGTGACGGTGAGGGTGTCCGGGAACCGGCTGTCGGTGTCGTCGTTCCAGAACGTCGCCAGGTCGTGGTCGATCGCGTTCGACGCGAGATAGGTGCGGGTCGCGCCGTTGACGACGTTCGGCGCGTGTTCGCTCGACGCCGACGCCGTCGTGCCGCTCGCCCAGCTGCCGAACACGGGCACGTTCACCGTCGTTTTCGCCTCTGCCCCGCGAGGTGCCTTCACGGTGAGCGTCACCGGGTACAGGCCGCTCTTGGCGCCCGCGGGCACGGTGATCCGCACGGTCGCCGGCGTCTCGGAAGTGGCCGGGGTCAACGGGATTCCGGCCGGGGTGGCCGTCACGGTCCAGCCCGCCGGCACCTCGGCACCGAGCGTCGCCTGCGCGTCCACTGTGGACCGGCCTTCGACGACCACCGGGACGTCACCGCTGCCGCCCGCGGTGATCGCGGCCGGCGTTCCCGTGGTGAGCGCGAGCCGGGTGAACGGCGTGCGCGGCGGCGTCACGGTGAACGTGTAGTCGCCCGAACCGGCGGTCAGGGTGAGCGTCTCGTCGTTGGCCTTGCCGACCGTCAGGCCGGGGTCCGGCTGGGCCGCGTGGCCGTCGGTGAAGATCGTGCGGCCGTTCTCGCGTACGGAGGACTGCTTGCCGCCGAGCAGCGGCAGCCGGATCGTCGTCTTCGCCCCGACCGGAACCGTCGCGTGGTAGGTGAGGGTGCTTCCGTCACGCCGCCAAGAACTCACCACGGTCCCCCGCACGGTCTGCTGCTGCGCCGTCACGTGGGTTAGGTTCCCGGCGACGGCTGGCGCGAGCGTGAACTCGCGCCAGCCCGGCGTGCCGGGCTGGATCCCGGCCAGCTGCTGCTGGAACCACTGGCCGATCGCGCCGCCGAGTCCGATGTGGTCCTTCGACGACGTGCCGTCCGGCGCCGAGGAGTTGTCCCACTTCTCCCAGATCGTCCCCGGGCCCTGGTTCACCATGTAGCCGAAGCTCGGGTAGTCGGTGCGCTGCGCGATGGCCAGCGCGACGTCGTTGCGCTGGTACTTGCCGAGTGCCTGGAACACCAGCGTCGTGCCGACGAAGCCGGTCGTGACGTGGTTCTGGTGCGCCGCGATGTCAGCCACGAGACGGTCCACTGTGGTCTGTTCACGCCCGGCCGAGACGAGCCCGAACACCAGCGGCAGGGCGTAGGACAGCTGCGTCCCGGTGCCGAAGACGCCGGTCTCAGCGGAGTAGAAGCGCTTGAGGAAGCCCGTGGCGATTTGCCCGGCGAGTGCGGTGTACTTCGTGGCGTCGGCCTGCTTTCCCAGGACTCCGGCCATCTTCGCGAGCAGCGTCGCGTCGAAGTAGGAGAAGCCGGTCTGGAAGTAGCCGTGCGGCGTGCTGACCGTCGAAAGCCAGTCGTCGCCCCACGACGTCGGCGGGTTGACGACGACGTGGTCGGCGTCGCTGATCGTGCCGAGGTAGTCGACCCACGCCTTCACGTGGTCGTAGTGGGTCGCGAGCAGCTGCGTGTTCCCGTACTGCGTATAGGAGTCCCAGATGATCTGCGGGTACGCGGTGCCCCACGCCGGGTCGGTGAGCCAGTCCGTGCGGCCGTTGACCGGCGCGACCGAGGGCAGGCTGCCGTCGGCGCCACTGCTGGTGACCATGTCGCCGAGCCACTTCGCGTAGAACGCCTGCATGTCGAAGTTGGCCATCGCCTCCTGGTCGGAGTCGGCGGCGTCGCCCAGCCAGCCGTGCCGCTCGCGGGTCGGGCAGTCCATCTGGATCGACTCGAGGTTGTTCAGCTGCGTCTGCGTGACGGCGGCCTGGATCTTGTCGAGCCCCGGGTCCGAGGTGTCGAACCCGCCCGTCGAGGCGACATCGGTGTGGATCTCCTGCGCGGTCACGGTGACGGCGGCGTCGTCGGGAACCCCGGTCAGCTCGGCGTAACGGAAGCCGGCGTAGTTGAAGTGCGGCAGGTACGTCTCGGTGCCGACGCCGCTGAACGTGTAGTGGTCGGTCTGGCGAGGCGGCTCAGAGCCGTTGAAGCTGATGTTCGCGGTCGTGACGCGGCCGTTCGCGTCGAGGATCTCGCCCTTCTTCAGCGACGCCGTCGTCCCGGCGGGCTGCGCGGCCCGCAGCGTCGCCTGGCCGGTTCGGTTCTGGCCGAAGTCGTAGACGCGCACGCCCGGCGCGGGCCGGGTTTCCTTGACCGGCTGGAAGTTCGCGACGATCCGGGACGGCGGGGTGATGTCGGGCCGCAGCTGCGTGATGCCGCTGTCGACCACCGCCGGGTTCGGGCCGTAGACGCCGATCTCGGCCAGCCGGAAGGTGCAGCTGGTACCGGCGCAGGCGAGCTTGGTCGCGGTCACCCGCACGTACCGGCCGGTGACGTCCGCGGGCAGGGTGACGGCCGCGGTGCCCGGGTTGGGCTGGTCGGCGTCCGTGCGGTCGGCGACGGTGGTCGCGGTGGCGAACGCCGGGTCGTCGCTGACCTGGACCCGGTAGCGCACGGGGAAGCCGGCGCCGGGGAAGTCACCGGCGGGGTCGTTGGTCGGGCGCGCCGGGAACAGCGTCACCGAGCCGAGGTGCTGCGCCGAGCCGAGGTCGACCTGGGCCCACTTCACGGTGTCGGCACCGGCTTCGATGGCGGAGTGGTAGCCCTCCGACGCGTCGCTCGAGCCGTCGATCCCGTCGGTCACGGCCGCCGGGGACCAGCCGCAGCAGGTGGTCGTGTCGAGGGCGGTGACCGGCTTGCCCTGCGCCAGGCTCTGGCGGTGGGAGGCCGGGGCCACGGCGAGCGCGGCGGGCCAGGCGCCGGCGTCGAACCCGGCGGTGTCCCAGCCCGCGATTTCCTTGCGGGCGTCGTAGGTTTCGCCGTAGTAGAAGTCGTCGCCGGTGACCGGGCCTGCGTGGGTCTTCCAGTCGGGGCCGGTGCCGAAGCGCGCGGTCGAGCCGTCGGCGTAGGTGACGTTCAGCTGGGCGACGAGCGCCGGGCGGCCGGTGTACTGCCCCTTCCCGGCCATGAACGCGAGCGCGTTGCGGCCGGGCTTGACGAGGTTCGTGACGTCGAGGTCGCGGTAGAGCACGCGGGCGGCGTAGTCGGTCACCGCGGAGTCGAGCACCCGGTCGGGCTGGACGCGGGCGCCGTTGAGGTGCGGCTCGGCGACGCCCTGGGCGCCGAGGTACAGCCGGGCGCGGGCGACCGGCTTGGTGACGTCGAAGCTGCCACGCACGAGCGCGCCGTCGTCGGCCTGCAGCCACCACGCGGACCAGTCGGCGGGCCGGAGCAGACCGGTGTCGACCTTCGCGGGCGCCGACCACGGCGACGGCCGGCCCTCGCTGTTCCAGGTCCGCACCGACCACTGGTAGGTGCGGTCGCTGTCGAGGGCGGGTCCGGTGTAGGCGACGTCGACCGAGTTCGCCGACGGCACGCGCCCGGAGTCCCAGTGGGACCGCGGTCCGTCGACGCGGATCTCGTACGCCGTCTGGGTTTCCGCGCGTCCGGTGTCGTTCACCGTCCAGGCGAACGTCGGCTGTGGACTGGCCGCCACCGCGTTCGACGCCTGGCCGTCGGCACGCAGCGACGTCGGCGGCAGCGGGCCGCCGTGCGCGGGCTCCGCCGACGCGGTTGTGGGTGCGACCGCCGCGGCGAGCGCGAGCGCGACGACGACAGCCTGCCTCTTCATCGAGGTTCCCGACCGGCGCATGAACGTCTCCTGACGCGTATAAAACGTTTCAATCAGCCGAGGGAGTTTCTACAACCTCCGCGACGGGGAAACAAGGAACGACGTCGATCCTGTCCGGATGACGCGGAACAAGACACCCGATCAGCCGCGAGACCTTGACGACCGTGACCCGCATCACCTACGTTCGTCCGTTGAATCGTTTCATGCAACGGAGATGAGCGAGGCAGGAGACCACCATGAGGACCCTTCGCCCGCTCGTCCTCGCACTCGTGGCGATGCTCGCCATGGCGCTCCCCGCGAGCGCGTCCCCGTTCACCACGACGGTGACCAACTTCGACGCGCAGGGCCACCAGGTCATCCGGTTCGACACCCAGGGCAACTCGGTCGACGCCCACGACGGGGAGATCGCCTTCTTCAACGGGACGTACTACCTCTACGGCACCAGCTACGACTGCGGGTTCGCCTGGCAGGCCACGACTTCGCCGTTCTGCGGGTTCAAGGTCTACACCTCCCCCGACCTCGTCCACTGGACCGACCGAGGCCGGCTCTTCGAGCCCACCGGCGTCTGGCAGACGCGCTGCAACGGGGCGACGTACGGATGCTTCCGGCCGCACGTCGGCTACAACGCGCGGACCCGGCAGTACGTGCTGTGGGTGAACGTCTACGACAACCAGGTCGGCTTCCGGGTGCTCACGAGTCCGTCGCCCGCCGGGCCGTTCACCGAAGCACCGGTGCCGACGCTCGCGGTGAACAACGACGCCCCGGCCGGCGGGGTGAACAACGGTGACCACGACGTCTTCGTCGACACCGACGGCACCGCGTACCTCGCCTACACCGACTGGCGCAGCAACGGCGACCTCGTCGTGGAGCGGCTTTCGGGCGACTACCGCACCGGAACGGGCCACTACACCCGGCTCGGCCAGCAGCAGACCGAAGCGCCGGCCCTGTTCAAGCGCGGCAGCGTCTACTACCTGACCTACTCCGACCCGAACTGCGGGTACTGCGCCGGCACCGGGACGTCGTACCGGACGGCCTCGAGCCCGCTGGGCCCGTGGTCGGCGCCGGCGAAGATCAGCGCGGACTCCTGCGGCGGGCAACCGGCGTTCGTCTCGGCGATCCCGACGACGTCGGGCACGACGTACCTCTACGCCAGCGACCTCTGGAACAACGCGCAACGCAACGAAGCCCTGGCGAACTACTTCTGGGCCCCGCTGTCCTTCACCGCCGCCGGGGCCATCGAGCCGATCAGCTGCCAGAACTCGTTCTCCCTCACCTTGTCGACCGGCGCGCCCGGGCACCAGATCCCGCCGCAAGACGTCGACCAGGCGGACGGCGTGAGCGGGTTCCGCTCGTACTGCGACGTCGGCTCCGGGGTGGCGCGGTTCCAGACGTTCGTGGCCGGCCGGACCGGCAGGCTGTCCGCCGTCTCGTACACGAGCTTCCAGGCCGGCAACCCCGACGCGGGCCTCGAAATCAGCGTCTACCGGGCGACGGACGCGTTCCAGCCGGCCGGTGCCGCACTGAGTTCCACCGTCGTGCCGGCCGGGCAGATCGGCTGGTCGCCGCGCGACGTCACGGTGGCGCCGGGCATCCCCGTCGTGGCCGGGCAACGGTACGGCCTGCTGGTCCGCTCGGCGAACACGACCGGTTGCTACGGCTTGGCGTACAACGACTCCAGCCCGTACCCCGGCGGTGGAGAGGCGTACAGCAACGACAACGGCTCGACGTTCCGCGTCGAGGCCGGCCGCTCGCTCAAGTTCTCGACGAGCGTCAGCGGGTAGGCCCGCGCGGGAACGAGCCACCGTCACCCCGTCCGGTTTGTTGAAGTTTTACCGGATCGCGGCTACTCTGTGTGCCACGCTGGGAGCGCTCCCAATGGATCACCACCACTCATCACGAATGGAGGCCCATTAAATGCGTACACGGACCACTTCCACGGCCCGACGGCGAAGCGTCCTCGCGGTGCTCGTCGCCGCTCTGGCCGGGATGTTCCTCTGGGTGCCGGCAGCTTCGGCGCACGGCACCATCGTCGGCCCCGCCACCCGCGCCTACCAGTGCTGGCAGGACTGGGGCAGCCAGCACACGAACCCGGCCATGCAGCAGCAGGACCCCATGTGCTGGCAGGCTTTCCAGGCCAACGCCGACACCATGTGGAACTGGATGAGCGCACTGCGGGACGGCCTCGGCGGCAACTTCCAGAACGCCACCCCCGACGGCCAGCTCTGCAGCAATGCCCTGTCGCGCAACAACTCCCTGAACACGACCGGACCGTGGAAGACCACCGCCCTCGGCAGCACCTTCTCGATGCACCTGTACGACCAGGCCAGCCACGGCGCCGACTACCTCCGGGTCTACGTCAGCAAGAACGGGTTCGACCCCACCACCCAGCGCCTCGGCTGGGGCAACCTCGACTTCGTCACCCAGACCGGCCGGTACGCCCCGGCCAAGGACATCACCTTCACCGTCCAGACCTCGGGTGCCTACACCGGGCACCACGTCGTCTTCACCATCTGGCAGGCGTCACACCAGGACCAGACCTACATGTGGTGCAGTGACGTGACCTTCGGCTAGCGCGGAGTCCGCCCGGGCCGGTGCCCGCAGCACCGGCCCGGGCGTTCCCGCGGAATCGACGATTTCGAAATAGTACACGGAAAGCCCGTTCAACCCTGCCTCCACCCGGCGTTCACCGGCCGTCGAGGGTATATTCGTCCAGCAGGCTCGACCATTCGGTCGCACGGCCGGCGGCACCAAAATCCGGTACGCCCTTTTGGGTCACGTATTCCTGAGTCCGTCGCCTTAAACCCTTGAGACTGATGGCCGAATTCGCCGAACGGTCTTTCCGGCAAGGCTCGAACGGATTGCGTTCGTATATCCGGTATCGGTACGTTCCACCCCTTACTGATCAAACCACGATCCGCTGATACGACCGATACGAAAGGTCCCGGATCATGAGCCCCTGGGGTCAGCGTCGCCGCGTGCCCGAAATTCCTCGCAACGTCGTGGCACTGGGGGTGGTGCTGACCTTGCTCGCGAGCGTGGTCCCACCGGCCGCGCGCCTCGCCGAGCCGCCGGCCGTGGCCGGTGCCGCGGGTGATGGCCTGGTCGACGTGCCGGCGCACCCGGAAGGCGCGTCGTTCGACGCCAACCAGCTCCAGGGGATCCAAGCCGCCGATCCGGGCGCGAAGGTCAACCTCGTGCAGCCGCCGACGGCGGACTCCACCGGGGACGCCCGGCTGAGCTACCCCATCGAGGTGCCGCCGGGCCGGGGCGACGCCCAGCCGGCCGTCGGGCTGACGTACGACTCGGCGGGGGAAAACGGCTGGACGGGGGTCGGCTGGGGGCTTGCCACGCAGTCGATCACGATCGACACGCGGTGGGGTGTCCCGCGCTACGCCGGTGCCCTGGAAACTGAGACCTACCTGCTCAACGGCCAGCAGCTGACTCCGGTCGCGAATCGCACCGAACTAGTACCACGGACCGCGGAAAAAGTGTTCCACACCCGGGTCGAAGGCCAATTCAGCAGAATCATGCGACACGGTGCCACCCCCCGGGAATACTGGTGGGAGGTGACCGCGAAGAACGGCACGCGGTCGATTTTCGGTGGCCCGGCCGACAGCCCCGGGGAAAGCACCACCCTCACCGACGAGTTCGGCGACATCGCGGTGTGGGCGCTGCGCGAGGTGCGCGACGCCAACGACAACTTCGTGCGCTACCACAACGTCCAGGTCTCGGACGTCGGCGTCACCGGCGGCACGGTGCCCGGCGTCGCCCTCTACCCGAAGCGGATCACCTACACCGGCCAGGGCAAGATCGAGGGCCGGTATTCGATCACCTTCATCCGCGACCGGGAACGCGGTGAGCCGCGGCGCCAGGACGTCGAGATCGACGCGCGCAACGGGTTCAAGGAGGTCACCGCCGACCTGCTGCGCCGGATCGACGTCTACCTCGACGACAAGCCGATCCGCGCCTACGAGCTGAACTACCGCACCGGGGCGTTCGCCAAGACGCTGCTGGAGTCGGTCTCCCAGTACGGCGAAGACCTCAAGCTCTTCACCACCCACACCTTCGGCTACTTCGACGACATCCGCACCGGCGCCGGCGAGTACCGCGGCTTCTCCGACGCCCAGGGCTGGACCACGCCCGGCGACTCGCTCGGCGCGCCGGTGCCCGGCGGGCAGGCCAGCGCCCTCTCGGCCACCACGTCCAGCAGTGCCGGCGGGCACCTCTACGTCGGCTTCAACCCGACGGTGCCCCGCAAGTCCGGGTCCGCCGGCGGCAAGGTCGGCTTCGCAGCCGGCTCGGCCGAGGGCCTGCTCGCGCTGACCGACGTCAACGGCGACTCCCTGCCGGACAAGGTGTTCCGCACCGGCGCCGGCGTGTTCTACCGGCCGAACCTGTCCGGGCCCGGCGGCGAGACCAAGTTCGGCGACACGCCCATCGCGCTGACCAACCTGCCCGGCATCTCCTCGGAGTCGACCCGGTCGGTCACGTCCGGGGTCGAGTCGTTCATCGGCGTGGCCGCGCAGCTCGACCACGTGTCCACCACCACGCGCACCGACCGCTACTTCTCGGACGTCAACGCGGACGGCCTGACCGACCTCGTCAGCAACGGCAGCGTGCTGTTCGGCCACCTCGACGCCAACGGCAACCCCGCCTACAGCGCGAACAGCAAGGACACCCCGGTGCCGATCGGCGCCGGCGGGGTGACCGGCACCGTCGTCGGCGACCAGACCGCCGAGTTCGAACGGCAGGTCGACGCCTTCCCGCTGCTGGACGGCGTGCGCCGGTGGGTCGCGCCTTATGACGGCACCGTCCGGATCGCCGGCGGGGTGCGGCTCATCGGCGACCCCGGTGCCGACCGCGCCGCCGACGGCGTCCGCGTCGCCGTGCAGCACGAGAACGCCGAACTGTGGTCGCAGCGCATCATGCCCGGCGACCCCGCCCAGTACACGCCGTCCGGCGTGGACGCCGTGCCGGTGCACCGCGGCGAGCGGATCTACTTCCGCGTCCAGTCGGTGCTGGACGGGAAGTTCGACCAGGTCGCGTGGGACCCGGACATCACCTACACCAGCGTCCCGGCCGGCACCGACGTCAACGGCCTGGACAACCAGCGCTACCTGGCCTCGCGTGACTTCACCCTCGGCGGCCGGCCGTCGACGGTGACCGCGCCGGTCACCGGCACGCTGCACCTGTCCGGGGACGCGTCCAAGGTCGGGCCGACCACCGACGACGTCGCGGTCGTGATCACGCGCAACGGACGGGACGTCGTCACCGGCACCCTGCCCGCGGCCACGGGCGGGACCGTTCCGATCGACCTGGACATCCCCGTGACGGCGAACGACACGCTGTCGTGGCGGCTGCGGGCGGACTCGCCGATCGACGCCGGCGCCCTGCACTGGGTCCCGTCCGCGCACTACACCGCGGTGGACGGCGACGTGCCGGTCGTCGACCAGGACGGCAACCCCACGATGACCATCAGCCCGCCCTACGACCTCGACATGTACCCGGTCGACACCCTGACCGCACCGCAGCAGTCCTACACCGCGCCCCGCACGGGTCAGCTGACCGTGCAGCCGGAACTGGCCGTGAGCGGCCCGGACACCCGGGTCGTGTTCACCGTCAAGCGCCGCGGCGCGCTGCTGGCCAAGAAGGTCATCGACGTCGCGAGTGGACCGGCGCCGGACCCGGAATCGTTGCGGGTGAACGTGTCCGCGAACGAGGGCGACGAGCTGTTCTTCGATTTCTCCACTTTGGACACGACAGCGCCCGCGCGGATCACCGCGAGCGCGTCGGTCAGCTCCGACGGTGTGACGTTCGACCCGGTGCCCAGCGCCCTGCACGCCTCGGCGGAGCAGGGCGCGTTCGCCCAGCCCTACCGCGGCTGGGCCGCGATCGGCTACCAGGGCAACCGCGACCGCGCCACCGCGCCCATCGTGCAGGGTGACCTGGCGATCGACGCGAACTACCGCGACCGGATCCCGGGCGCTCCCAAGGAAGAGGACGTCCCCGGGTTCGACGGCCGCGTCACCCCGCCCAACGCCGTCGTGCTCGCACCCCAGCCCGCCCAGGGCCGCTGGGGCAGCGACGACGGCAACACCTGGGTCGCCGGCGCCGGTGCCGCCAGTTCCCGGCTCGGCACCGACCGGATCGACGTCGCCCGCGACTCCGACTTCGCCGGCGCGACCGGGGTGTCCCGGGTCGCCGAAAGCAGCCAGGTCTCGACGACGTTCGGCGCGAGCCTGCCCGGCGTGCCGATCGGGGCCGGGGCCAGCGTCGCCCGGGGCAGCAGCAGCGGCCAGGTCGACTTCCTCGACCTCAACGGCGACGGCTTCCCCGACGTGGTCGGCTCGGCCGGGATCCAGTACTCGGACATGACCGGCGGGCTCGGCAGCACCCGTGGCTCCCTGGGCGCCGCCAACGTCCGCGAAAGCGACTCCAGCGCCTTCACCGCGTCGGCCAACGCCGGCAGCCCGGCCCGGACGATGTCCAACGGCCGCGGCCACAGCGGCCCGCCGGCCGACGCGAACGCCGTCACCGCGCAGTCCGGCAGCGAACTGCCGAGCCTCGGCATCGGGGGCAGCGTCGGCGGCGGTGAGTCCGGCGGCCGGTTCGACCTGCTGGACATCAACGGGGACGCACTGCCCGACCGCGTCTACGACAACGGCACGGCCGCGCTCAACCTCGGCTACCGGTTCGCCGCGCCCGAACCGTGGCCGGGTGGCCCGCTCAACGACTCCGACACCCGCAACGCCGCGGCCGACCTCGGCTTCAACACCGACTTCTACGGCTTGGCCGGCGGGGTCTCGGCCTCGACCGGAACGTCCAAAACGGACGCGAGCCTCGCGGACCTGAACGGCGACGGCCTGGCCGACCGGGTCTTCTCCCGGGACGGCGCCCCGATGAGCGTCGCCATCAACACCGGCAACGGCTTCCTCGCGCCCACGCCGTTCCAGGGCGGCTTCGGCGGGATCAACGCCGACAAGAACGCCGGCCTCGGCGCCGGCGCGTACTTCACCTTCGGGTTCTGCCTGGGCATCCTGGCCGGCGCCTGCGTCGTGTTCAACCCCGGTGCCGACACCTCCACCGGCATCGGCCGGTCCGAGCTCGCGCTGCGCGACGTCAACGGCGACGGCTACCCCGACCACGTCCGGTCCACCCGCGACAACGAGCTGGTCGTGGCGGAGAACCAGACCGGCCGCACCAACCTGCTGCGCTCGGTGAGCCGCCCGCTCGGCGGCCGGATCGACCTGGACTACACCCGCGACGGCAACACCACCGACCTGCCGCAGTCGCGCTGGGTGCTGGCGAGCACCCGCGTGTCCGACGGTCACCCCGGGGACGGCCAGGACGTGCAGCTGTCCACCTTCCAGTACCAGAACGGCCGCTACGACCGCCTGGAGCGGCAGTTCCTCGGCTTCGGCCGGGTGGTCACCGAGCAGCGGGACGCCGGCGCCGGCGACGCCCTGTTCCGGACGGTGACGACCGAGTACCGCACCGACAGCTTCTACGTGCGCGGCCTGGTGGCCCGGTCGGTGACCGCCGACGCGGCCGGGAGGGCGTTCACGGAGACGGTGAACACCTACGCGTTGCGCGACATCGCCACCGGCAAGGCGGTCGACCCGCGAAGCACCACCGCCACGGTGTTCCCGTTGCTGTCCCGCGCGGAACAGCGGTTCTACGAAGGCCGCCCGGCCGCGGGCAAGTCGACGTCCTCGGACTTCGAGTACGACGAGTACGGCAACAAGACGCGGGTGCTCGACGCGGCCGACGCCGGGACCGCCGACGACGTCGAGACCCGGATCGGCTACACCGCGACCGACCCCGCCTGCCGGGACCGCAACATCGTCGGCACGGCGAACACCCTCCAGGTCGCCGCCGTCGCCCCGAAGACCGTGCTGCGCAGCCGTCAGTCCACCGTGGACTGCAAGACGGGGAACGTGACGCAGGTCCGCGCGCTGCTGGCCGACGGCACGAAGGCCGTCAGCGACATGGAATACCTCGGCAACGGCAACCTCAAGGCCGTGGTCGGGCCGGTCAACAAGGCCGGCCAGCGGTACCGGCTGGACTACGGCTACGACGCGGTCGTCGGGATCTACGTCGAGACCGTCGTCAACAGCTTCAACCTCCGCTCGGTGAGCACGCACAACTACAAGTACGGCCTGCCCGAGACCACCGTCGACGAGAACTTCCAGCGGGTCGACTTCCACTACGACCGGGTGGGCCGCACCGACTTCGTGGCGGGCCCGAACGAGATCCCCGAGAACCGGGTGACGATCGACTTCGAGTACCACCCGGAAGCCCCGGTGCCCTTCGCGGTCAGCCGGCACATCGACAACACCGCGACCGGGGTGCGCGACGACACGATCGACACCGTGCAGTTCTCCGACGGCCTCGGCCGCGTCGTCCAGACGAAGCAGGACGCCAGCGTGGCGCCCGAGCCCGGCGCGGCACCCGAGCCGGTGATGGTCGTCTCCGGCAAGCACGTGTTCGACTTCCTCGGCCGGGATGCCGAGCAGTACTACCCGGTCACCGAACCCAAGGGTGACGGCAACGTCGCGTTCGACACCGCGGTCGACGCCGTGGCGCCCACGCGGATGAGCTACGACGTGCTCGACCGCCCGACCCGGGTGACGCTGCCGGACGACACCTCCTCGACCGTGGCCTACGGCTTCGGGCCGGACCGGGCCGGGGCGACCCGGTTCGAGACGGTCAGCACCGACGCCAACGGCAAGGAGAAGCGGAACTACACCGACCTGCGCCGGCTGACCACGGCCGTCAAGGAGTTCAACCCCGCAGGCGGCCAGCCCGTGCTCTGGACGAGCTACGGGTACGACCCGCTCGGCCAGATCACCTCCGTGACCGACGACCGCGGCAACACCACGAAGTCGGCCTACGACAACTTCGGCCGCCGCACGGTGATCGACAGCCCGGATTCCGGCAAGACGGAGACGGGGTACGACCTCGCGGACAACGTGATCACCAAGGTGACGCCGAACCTGCGCGCGAAGCACAAGGCGATCGAATACGACTACGACTTCACCCGCGTCACGGCGGTCCGGTACCCGGTCTTCACCGGGAACAACGTCAAGTACACCTACGGCGCGCTCGGTGCCCCGGAGAACGGCGCCGGCCGGATCACCGAGATCCGCGACGCGGCCGGCACCGTCACCCGCGGGTACGGCGCGCTCGGCGAGACCACCCGGGAGACCCGCACCCTCGGCGGCAGCGCCCCGGACGCCGGGTCGTCGTTCACCACCCTCACCCGGTTCGACTCGTTCGCCCGGCTGCTGCAGACGACCTACCCGGACGGTGAGCAGCTCACCTACGGCTACGACACCGGCGGGCAGGTCACCACCGCCGCCGGCGTCAAGGACGGCCGGGACTACCCGTACCTGGCCCGGCAGGACTACGACAAGTTCGGGCAGAAAGTGCTGACGGAGACCGGCTCCGGCGTCCGCACGAGCTACCGCTACGACGCGGCGGACCGGCGGCTGGCCACCCTCGAGGCGCGGCAGCCGGACGGGCGCGAGATCCAGAACCAGTCCTACCGCTACGACGACGTCGGCAACATCACCCAGCTGAGCAACGACGTCGCCGTCCCGCCGGCCAAGAGCATCGGCGGCCCGAGCAAGCAGACCTTCGGCTACGACGACCTGAACCGGCTCACCACGGCCGGTGGCGAATACCGCACCAGCGCGGACAAGCTGAACCGGTACCAGCTGGACCTGTCCTACGACAGCCTCGGCAACACCACGAACAAGGTGCAGCGCAACGACCTGGTGAGCACCAGCGGCTCGGTCACCCCGCAGAACGCCACGACGTACTCGCAGCGCTACACCTACGAAGCCGGCCGGCCGCACGCCCCGGTCAAGATCGGCCAGGACACCGAGAAGTACGACGCCAACGGCAACCTGATCGACGTCGGCACCAAGGACCGCGACGCCGCCCAGGCGCTCAACGTCCTGGCCGCCGAGCCGCTGACCTCCTCGGACGACCACACGCAGTTCGTCTGGGACGAGGAGAACCGGCTCGCGTGCGTCACCGAGGACGAGGACGACCCAGTCAAGCAGGAACCCGGGTCCTGCGACGGGCGCGGCGAGGACCTGGCCGCGAGCTTCGTGTACGACGAGTCCGGGAGCCGGGTGGTCAAGAACGGCGCCGTCAAGGAGATCGCGCCGAGCAAGAACTTCAGCAAGGTCGACGGCCAGTCGTTCAAGCACGTCTTCGTCGGCGACGCCCGTTTGCTGACGAAGAAGGTCGAGAGCAAGCTCGAAGACGAGCAGTTCTACTTCCAGGCCGACCACCTCGGCTCGGCCGGCTTGGTGACGGACAAGAACGGGAAGCTCGTCTCGCACCAGGAGTACTTCCCGTCCGGCGAGACCTGGGCCGGTGAGAGCGCCGAGAAGCCACCGGTGCCCTACCAGTACAACGGCAAGGAGTTCGACAAGGAAACCGGCCTCTACAACTACGGCTCCCGCTACTACAACCCGAGAACCCAGCTGTGGCAGTCACCCGACCCGGCACTGCCGTCCTATCTGGACGGTGAGGGGAACGGCGGCGTGCGGAACCCGGCCAACCTGGGGTCCTACACCTACGCGTACGACAACCCGGTGCGGCTGAACGACCCCGACGGCCGGCTGGCCGAGGTCCCCTGGTCACTCGCCCCCGCCGCGGCACCGATCGCGACGGAAGCCGCGATCGCCGCCGCTCCCGCCGTCATCGGCTGTTTCGCGACGATCGTCTGCGGGGCCGCGGTGACGGTCGGCAGCCTCCTGGCGATCGGCGCCGGGTACCTGGCCTACCAGTACACCACGAGGTCGCCCGCGGTCGCGGACCCGCCACAGACGACAGCACCGCAGGCCGCTCTCGGTCCGGCCCCCGCGATCCGGTCCGCCCCCCGGACCGGTACCACGGTCCGGACGGACGATGACAACCCGGAACGGATGGCGGTGATCGGCCGGCTGCCCGACACCGCGAAGTACAAGAACGACCCGCGCTACGAGGTCCTCGACATCCCCGACCTGCGGAAGCTCTCCCCCAGCGACCCGTTGTACGACCCCACGAACTCCGGCTGGTCCCTGACGGTCAACAACGAGTTCTGGGTGGCGTCGGTGATCGCCCGCAGGATGAAGGTCCTGGTGGCTTCACCGGAGGAGGGCAACCGCTGGGACTACGACAACAACCGCCCGACGGTGATGGGGCTCGAGCTCGACCGCTTCCGCCAGGCCGGGTACCAGCCGTTGAGTGGGATCAGGCCGCTGCAGAGGGGTGAGATCCTCCGCGGGCCGGGCAGGTTCTAGCTGCCGCGCGTCGCAAGTCGTGGCCTTCGGAGTCGCGCCGATGGAGGATTCGGGACGCTGGCCGTCCGGGATCCTCCATCGGCACCTCGCGCCCCTTCAGCCGGCCAGCGTGCCGAGGGTCTTCGCCGCGATCCGGGCATCGGCGGCGTGGTGGTGGGCGAGCTCCAGCGTGGCGAAGTCCTGCGCGGTGGCGGCGTTGGGAATGGCGAGCACGGTCATGCCGGCCGCGTGCGCCGAGCGGATCCCGGACGCGGAGTCCTCCACCGCGACGCAGTCCGCCGGTGCCACGCCGAGCAGCCGCGCGGCGAGCAGGTACGGGTCCGGGGCGGGTTTGCCCCGCTCGACGTCCTCGCCGGCGACCGTCACGCGCAGGTGGGCGACGAGCCCGAACGCGGTGACCGCCGAGTCGAGGTAACGCCGGGGCGACGCCGAGACCAGGCCGGCCGGGCCCAGCGCGGCCGCGGCCGCCACGAGGTCCGCGGCGCCGGGCAGCAGGCCGACGCGACCGTCGCGGATCGCCTCGACCATGCCGTCGACGCACTCGCCCACCACGGCCTCGGGTGTCACGTTCCGGCTGCGTCGAGCGAGGTAGGTGCTCCAGTGGGCGGTGCTGGTGCCCTGGATCGCGGCCCAGTCCGCCGGTGTCCACGCGTAGCCGTGGCGCGCGGCGACGGTGCCGAGGACGCGCTGCCACGACGCGGAGCTGTCGACCAGCGTCTCGTCCAGGTCGAAGACGGTGGCAACCGGCATCAGCCGGCGACCTCGGCCTGGCGGGCGAACGCGGCGATCTGCTCGACGGACACGATCTTCAGCCAGTGCCGGTCGGCCAGGGTACGCAGCTGGGGCAGCCGGGCGACGCCGCCGTCGTCGTCGCAGACCTCGCTGATCACCGCGACCGGCGCCAGGCCGCACAGGCGCATCAGCTCCACCGCCGCCTCGGTGTGCCCGCGCCGCTCGGCGAGGCCGCCGGCGCGGGCCCGCAGCGGGAACACGTGCCCGGGCCGGCGCAGCATCGTCGCGGTGGTGGCGGGCCCGGCGAGCAGCCGCAGCGTGTGCGCGCGGTCGGCCGCCGAAATCCCCGACTCGATGCCGTCGGCCGCGTCCACCGACACCGTGTAGGCCGTGCCTTCCGGATCTTCGTTGTCCTGCACCATCAGCCGCAGCCGCAGCCGGTCGGCCGTCTCCGGGTCCATCGGCGCGCAGATCAGCCCGCTGGTGTGGCGCACGTAGAAGGCGAGCGCGTGGGCCGTGGCGTGTTCGGCGGCCATGATGAGGTCGCCTTCGTTCTCGCGCTCCTCGTCGTCGACCACGATGACCGGCCGCCCCGAACCGATGTCGGTGATCGCGGCCCGCACGGTGTCCAGCTCGGGCATCCGGTCGCGGCGGACCTGTTCGGGCACGGCGAAGGTCATCGTTCGTCCTCTCGGGACAGGAAGGGGTTTCCCCGGCGGCACAGCACTTGCCGGGGCTGGGATCCGGTGCAGTCAACCGTGTCCGGGCCCGGTCTCCCGGCTCGGCGCGCGCCGGTTCGCCCAACCTCACTCGATCTTGTGATCACTCGGCCGTTTTCCGTGATTCTTTATCCACATTCACCGAATCGTGTGGACCTGACGTCTCTCGCTATTGTCGTCGCTCGTCCAGGCGTAATCTCGACCGTTCTGGGCGCGATCCGGGCTCGACCAATCAGAGGCGGCGACCCTTCGGCATGGATGCGGACAGCCCGCTCAGCTGTGAACTGTCCGAACTGCAAGGGGCGACGATCGTCCGGCCGGCAGGCGTACTGGACATTCGCACCTATCCGGAACTGCGTGACGTACTGCTCAAGTGCGCGGCGGACCAGCCTCGCGCGGTGATCGTGGATCTCGGCAGGCTCGAGATCACCAGTGACTACCTCGCCAGCGTCTTCATCACGGTGTGGCTGCGCATCACGCAATGGTCGACGATGCGGCTGGTCGTGGTTCCCGGACCGGCGCACGCGGCGCTGTCGTGGCGTGGTCCGATGCGGCGCTTCGTCGCGGTCGAGCCCACGGTGCTCGCCGCGCTGGACAACCTCGGCGCGCCACCGCCTCGCCGCCGTGCCGAGCTGTGGTTGCCGTCCTCGCCGTTGAGCGTGCGCGCGGCGACGCGGTTCGTCACCGACACCTGCCACAACTGGGGCGTCGAGCCGCTGACGGCGCCGGCCGCCACCGTGGCCGGCGAGCTGGTGGAAAACGCCGCGGAACACGCCCGGTCACCGGCGCGCCTTCGCCTCGAATGGCGGCTGGACCGGCTGACCGTCGCGGTCGCCGATGACGACACCCGAGCCGTCTCGCTGCCCCGGCCGGGCCCGCAGACGCCGGAACCGGGCAGCGGGCTGCAGCTCGTCGCCCACCTCGCGCACGCGACCGGCTGGTCCCGGACGCACTCCGGCGGCAAGGTGGTCTGGGCCGTCCTCCGGCTGCCCCGGGCGCCGACCGCCTGACCCGCCCTCCGGCCACGAAAATGGCCGGCCGGCGGGTGGGCACCACGTCGGCCGGCCTTTTTCCGGAAAAGGTGACTCACTCCGGGGGCGGGGGCGGGCCCGCCGGCGCCTTGCGGGGCATGAGCGTCACGATCGGGATGCTGAGCGCCGTGACCGCGAGGACCACGATCAGCGTCACGTTCATCGCGTGGGCCAGCCCGGTGCCGGCCGACTGGAAGAAGATCGACGTGACCACGGCGGAGCCGATGGCCGACGCCAGCTGCTGGATCGAGCTGAGCGAACCGCTCGCGCTGCCCGCTTCTTCGGGCCTCGCGTCGCCCAGGGCCACCGTCGGGATCGTCGAGAAGCTGAACCCGATGCCGACGCCGATCACGAGCAGCGCCGGGGCCAGCGCCCAGATGCTGACGTCCGTCCCGTAGGCCTCGACCAGCGCCAAGACCGCGGCGCAGCCGACGAACGTGACGGTCAGGCCGATGAAGACGAGCCGGCGGCCGAGCTTGGCGACCATGCCGCCCATGGCCGCGAACCCGGCGGCGATGAGCCCCAGGGTGAGCGGCACCAGGCCGAGCGAAGCCGTCCGGGCACTGGCGTGCAGACCCTCCTGCAGGAACAGCGACAGCACGAAGATCAGGCCGGTACCGGCGGCGAACGCGGCCAGGCCGACGAGCATGCCGGAGGTGAAGCCCCGGTTCTTCATGAGCGACGGCATGATCAGCGGGTCGGCCGCGGTGCGCTGGCGGTAGGCGAAGCCGGCGAAGAACAGGACACCGACGACGATCGAGACGACCGGGATGACGCCCCAGCCGTTGGTCGAGCCCTCGATCAGGCCGTACAGCAGCCCGAGCATCGTCACCGCGAGCAGGCCGGAACCCCAGCCGTCGACGACGGTGGAGCGGTCGCCGTCGTCGTCACGCGGCAGGACCTTGACGGCCACGATCAGCCCGATGACGCCCAGCACGAGGTTCAGGAGGAAAATCGGGCGCCAGGTCAGGCCGAAAATGTCGGCGCTGATGATGAAACCGGCGAGGACCGGGCCGGCCACACTGGAAATACCGAGAACGGGTCCGAACAGACCGAACGCCTTGCCGAGCATTTCACGATCGAAATTCTTCGTCATGATCGCCATGCCCTGCGGAATCAGCAGCGCACCGAACGCTCCCTGCGCGACCCGGGCGACGATGAGCAGAGCCGGGTCGGGCGCGAACCCGGCGACCGCGGACGCCAGGGTGAACCCGGCCACGCCGATCAGGAAAAGCCTGCGCTGGCCGAACTTGTCGCCCAGCCGGCCACCGACCACGAGCAGGACACCCATGGCGAGCATGTACGCCGGGCCCAACCACTTGATCAGGCTCTCCCCACCGCCGAGCTCGGCGGCGATGGTCGGAGCGGCGATGTTCGTAACTGTTGCATCGATCACGTCGAGGGCGTCGGCAAGCAGCACCACCCCCAGGATCGCCCACATCAGGCGGCTGGAGCGGCTTGTGGCGACCGCGCCCGGCTCCTTCACGGTTGTCATGAGGAACGTCCTTCTCGGCTCTGTCGGGGCGCCCCTTCTGGGCGACCTCTCATCCGTACTACGAACACCCCTGGCTCGATCCGACACCGCATTCGAAAAATTTCCGGAACGTCAGGTGCGAGTTCGTCTGACACACTCTCGACAACACCGGCGAGCCAATTGCGACCCGGAGACGTCGACCTCGAGCAGGGCAGGTGTTCATCGTTCCGAAGGACGTCGGGCACTGCACCTTCGAAGTTGCGCAAGTTGTACGCACTGCACTCACCGCGGCGCTGGCTGTAGCCGACATTTCCGGCACTCGCGGGCCGGCAGTGCGCGGATTCCGGTGGGATTCCGGCTAGGCCGGGACCGCCGAGTCCTTCTCCGTCGAGGGCAGCAGCGGCTCGATCACCGCCCAACCCTTGTCCGACTCACCGCGACCAACCACGTCCACAATCCAACCGGACCGCAGCCAGATCACTTGGTGGACAAGCCCAGCTCGTCGCGACGGCGGGTCAGATAGGCGGTCTCGGCGGTGTTGCCGGCCAGTTCGATGGCCCGGTCGTAAGCCGCACGCGCCTGGTCGTTCCGGCCCGCCCGGCGCAGCAGTTCGGCGCGGGTCGTGTGAAAAGCGTGGTAGCCGGCCAAGCTGTCCTCGAGCCCGTCGATGGCCGCCAGCGCGACGTCCGGGCCGTCGAGCTCGGCGACCGCGATCGCGCGGTTGAGGGCGATCGTCGGCGAGGGGTCGAGGCGGACGAGCTGGTCGTAGAGGGCGAGGACCTGTGACCAGTCGGTGTCGCCGATGGTGCGGGCGGACGTGTGCACGGCGTTGATCGCCGCGAGGATCTGGTAGCGGCCCGGAGCAACGCCGGCGGCGAGCCGCTCGCGCACCAGCCGGTGGCCCTCGGCGATCAGCGTCGCGTCCCAGGCCGCCCGGTTCTGCCCGGCCAGGGGAACCAGCTCGCCGTCGGCCGAGACGCGGGCCGGGTGGCGGGCCTCGATGAGCAGCATCAGCGCCAGCAGCCCGGCCGCCTCGCCGTCGTCCGGCAGGAGGACCCGGATCAGGCGGGTGAGCCGGATCGCCTCGGCGGTCAGGTCGTGCCGCACCGGATCGGTGTCGGGGCCGGTGGCCAGGTAGCCCTCGTTGAACACGAGGAACAGGACCGCGAGCACGCCGGAGACGCGTTCCGGGAGGTCCTCGGGAGACGGCACGCGATACGGGATGCCCGCCGCCTTGATCTTGGCTTTCGCGCGGGTGATCCGCTGTCCCATGGTGCTCTCGGCCACCAGGAAGGCGCGGGCGATCTCGGGCATGGTCAAGCCGCCGACCATCCGCAACGTCAGCGCCAGGCGGGATTCCATCGCCAGCGCCGGGTGGCAGCAGGTGAAGATGAGCCGCAGCCGGTCGTCGTCGACGGCGCCGAGCGGCTCGGGCGGGCTGTCGTCGTGCGCCAGCCCGGCTTCCTTCTGCTTGTCGTCGCGCTTGTTCTCGCGCCGGATCCGGTCGATGGCCTTGCGCTGCGCGGTCGTGGTCAGCCAGGCACCGGGGTTGGGCGGCACGCCGTCGGCCGGCCACCGCTCGACGGCCGTCGCGAACGCCTCGGCGGCCGCTTCCTCGGCGATGTCGAGATCGCCGAAGCGCCGGGCCAGTGCGGCGACCACGCGGGCCCATTCCTCGCGGTGGGCGCGGGTGACGGCCTCGCGGGCGTCGAGCACGCTCACTCGTCCAGGAACGGCCGGACCTCGATCTTCCGGTTGCACGCCTCCGACCCCTCGGTCGCGAGCTTGACCGCGACGTCGAACGAGGGTGCTTCGACGATCCAGAAGCCGGCGAGGTACTCCTTCGACTCCACGAACGGGCCGTCGGTGATCACCGCCTGCTTGCCGCGGTTGTCGATGACGGTGGCGTTGTCGGGTGTGCCGAGCCCACCGGCGAAGACCCAGTTGCCGCCGGCCTTGAGCCGGTCGTTGAACTCGTCGATCGCCGCTTCCTCGACCGGGTCGGCGACGCTGGGCCGGTCGTGGACCACGGAAAGCAGGAACTGCATCCGGAACATCTCCTCTGGAGTCGGGACCGCGGTCAGGATGCCACTGCCCGGCACCTGCCGCTCGCCCGCCCCGGTGAGCGTTCCGGACGGTTCAGAGCCGTCCGGAACGCTCACTGATCAGCTGGCGACGAACTGCACGTGCCACTCGCCGCCGCCGTAGGGCGGAGCGAAGACACCGAGGTCGCCCTCGAACGGCGCCGGCTTCCACGGGCCGAGCACCCGCAGCTGGTAGGTGCCGACCGGCATGTTCTTGAAGGTCGCGTAGCCGTTGGCGTCGGTCCTGGCGTAGGCGCGGATGTTCCCGTCCTCGAGCAGCACCAGGTTCCGGTTCGCCAGGCCTTCGTCGGCGTCCAGCGTGCTGTTGCCGTTCTTGTCGAGCCAGACCTGTCCGTGGGAGTCGGCCCGCATGCCAGGCACCTTGGCGGTGGCCAAGACGTACGGGGCACCGCCGGAATGACCGTCACTGGCGGTGCAGTCGAGCCCGGTCGTGCCGGTGTAGGCGGCCTTGTCGGGCACCTTGCCCTGCGCCGTGAGGACGATCCGCTGTCCCGCGGCCAGGGTGCCCTCGTGCCGCCGGTAGTCGAACGCGCCCCACTGGTCGTCGGTCACCGCCAGCTCCGAGCCGAAGGCGCCGGCGTCGCAGCCGAGGTAGAGGCCGGTCAGCGGCTGGGTGCCGGAGTTGGACAGCGTGACCGTCACCTTGCCGGTGTCCCCGGCAGCGTAGGTCGTCTTGTCCAGCGTGATCGTCTCGTGCAGCACGTCGGACAGCGGCCGGACGGCCCGCACTTCGAGCGCCGTGTAGGCCCCGCGCCCGTCCAGGCGCATCTCGCCGACGGGCTGGTCGACCCAGCCGCCGGGCACCTTCTGGAACGACACGTAGGCGTACCGGCTCAGCGGGAGGTTGTCGAAGGAGAAGTGGCCCGTAGTGTCGGTGACGGAGACCATGTCCGACGTCGTCCCGACGCCGATGAAGTGCGCCTCGGCGCCGGCCAGCGCCTCGCCCGCGGACGGCTTGCCGTCGCCGTTCGCGTCCCCGTACAGCACGCCCGCGACCCGCTCGGTGCCCCGCGCCATCGGCAGGGTGACGCGCTGGATGTTGTCGCTGTAGTCGACGTCCTGCCCGGTGGACACCTCGACGTGCACGACCGAATCGCCGGAGAACGTGCCCAGCTGCCCGGTCAGGTGGAAGGTCCGGGTCTCCCCTTGCGCGACGGGCGCGCCGGTGCCGCCGTCCGCGAGGTCACCCCATTGGCTCCGGTCGATCCACAACGGCGTCCCGGACTCCGTGTAGGCGGTACCGATCGTGCCGAAGGCGACGGCGTCCCCGATGTTGCTCACCGTCACGTCGAGCGCGACGGTGTCGCCGGACAGCCAGCGGCCCTGCTGCGCGACGACGGTGACCTTGAGGTTCGGGCCGGAGGCGGCCGACGCGGGCGCGGCGGCCATCCCCGCCATGACGAGTGCCGCGGTCAGCGCGCAGGCCGACCGCACGAATCTGCCAGTAGGCATGGTTTCTTCCCCCTTTTGGGTTGTCCGGACGAATCTAGACCGGCCCGGACGTCCGGGGAGAGCGGAATGTTCCGCGGGAGCGGTACGGCAACCTTTCCCGCGCCTCATGCGTTCTGGAGGCTCGGAGACCCGTCAGCCGAGCCGCGCGACTTCGGCCCGAGCATGCGCGACCCGAGGGGTTTCCCGGCCGCCGGCCCGGGCGATCTCCCGGGCGAGGTCGCCCGCCGCTTCGACGAGGTGCCGCGCCCGGCGGCGGCTGCGCACGTGCTTGCGGAAGGCCTTGCGGTTCCCGCGCAGCCCGCTGACGGCGTCGAGCAGAGCCGGCTCGAGCACGCCGGCTTCGGCCTCCGGCCCGAGCAGGTCCCGCATCCAGCGGCGCTCCAGCCGGGCGGCCCGGCGCAGCACGGCGAACAGCGTGACGAGCTCGACGGCCGCGATCACGAACGGCAGCACCACGGTCAGCGGCCCGTTGCCGCCGAGGCCGTTCATGTCGTCCCAGGCGAAGTGGAACACCATGGCCGTCAGCATGGTCACCAGTCCGAGCACGACCCGGCGCTCCCCGGGGGCCCGGCCCAGCACCCACATCAGGCCCGTGCAGAAGAGGGCGCTGAACAGGGCGTGCGACACGATCCCCGACGCGCCGCGGACCAGGAACACCTGGACGGACGTGACGAGCTGGTCCGCGCCGAAGGTCTGGGCCGCGCCGTTGTAGACGTAGAGGACGTCTTCGAAGACCTGGAAGCCCAGGCCGATGGCGGCGCCGATGATGAAGCCGTCGTAGGCGCTGCGCACCAGCCGTGGCGCGAGCCCGATCAACAGGACGAGCCCGAGCGCCTTGCTCCATTCCTCGTTGATGGGGGCGGTGAGCCCCGCGGCCCAGTTCTGCGCGAACGCGGTGCCGCCCGCCTTCGTCCAGATCTCCAGCAGCGCGGTGTTCGCCGGGAGCGCGATCCAGAACGCCGCCGCGACGCCACCCCAGGCGAACCCGGCCGCGAGCAGCCCGGCGGGCTGCGCGGTGTAGCGGTTCTGCCGGCGCAGCACCAGCGACCACGGCACCAGGTAGAGCCCGAACAGCAGCACGCCGCCGGTCAGCGCGGGCGTGTAGAAGCTGCTGGAACCGAAGTACCGCACGATCGCCAGCGCTCCCCCGCCCACGCCGAGCAGGTACACCCAGAAGGCCAGGTTGTGCGGCTGGAAGAACCGGAAAGGCAGGCCCCAGCCTGATTCTTCGATCGCGGCCAGCTGGGCCGCCTTGCCGGTCACCGGCCCGCGCCCGGGGCGATGCTGCGGACGAACGCCGTCACGGCGTCGCGGTGGTGTTCGAACTGGTCCGGCGCGGTGCGCACCCGCACCAGCAACGCGGGCGCGGCATCGGCGGGCTGCCCGGCCGCGGGCACCTTGAACGCGACGTCGAGCGCGTCCCCGCCCGGCCCGGTGCCGGCCTGCACGACGCCGGTCAGGCCGCTCGTGGTCGTCACCGTGCCCCGCGCCGCGTCGACGCCCGGCGCGTCGCCCTCCGACCGTTCGACCTGGTCGAGGAAGGCCGCCGCCGAACCGGTGTAGGGCGCGCCGCGCAGGTCGATCGTCGCGCCGCCGGTCGCCAGGGTGACCTGCAGGCTCGCCGGGGTCGCCGGTGCGGCGGATCCGGTGAGGGTGCCGTTCTCGAGCTGCCAGCCCACCGGCGGGACGGCGGTCGCGCCGGCGCCGAGGTCCAGCACGTCCCCGGCCCGGATTTCGTTGTGCCACGGGATGGCGGCGTTGAGCGCGGGCAGCCCATAGCCCAGCACCAGCGCGATCCCGAGGGCGATCAGGGCCGGCTTGAACGTCCGCCGGTCGAGACCGAGGAACCGGTGCTCCACCGGGACCCACCCCCGCGGCGGCTCCTGCGTGCTGACGGACACCGGCTGCCCCTCTCTCCTGTGAAGGAGGACTGTAAGCACGCACCTCCGCGATCCGCACCTTTTCGCCGCGCCCGGCCGTCCTCAGTGGACAGCGAGCGGGTGCCTCAGTCCGGGATGCCGGCGCCGATGCCGTCGAGGAGGAAGCCGAGACCGGTCCGGAAGGTCTCCTCGGCGTCCAAGTGGGCCGCGTCGCGGATGACCGTCTCCAGCGCGGGGTAGCGGCCGGTCGCGAAAGTGCGCTCGAGGTAAGGCCCGTAGGCGGCCTGCCACTGCCGCTGGTTCATCCCGGAGGCCCGCTCCGCGCGCCGCTCGGCGATCTCGCGGCGCACCGTGCCGATCACGTACGCGTCGACCGCGGTGACCACCGGCATGACGATGTCCACGTCGACGCCGCCCAGCGCGGCCAATACGGCCTCGCCCCTGGCCAGCGCGTGCGGCCCGAGCTGGGGGCGTCCGCCGATCAGGTCGGCCAGCCACTCGTGCCGGTGCACGGCGCGCCGGGTCAGCTCGGCGACCGAGGTCAGCACCTCCCGCCAGCCGTCGCCGGCCGGCCGGATCTCGGCGTAGACCGCGTCGACCATCAGGTCGAGCAGCTCCTCCTTGGTGGCGATGTAGCCGTAGAGCCGCATCGGCCCGACGTCCAGCGCGGCGGCGACCTTGCGCAGCGACACGGCTTCGAGGCCGTGCGCGTCGGCCAGCCCGATCGCCGCGCGGACGATGCGTTCCCGGCTCAGCGGGGCCGGCGCCGGTCGCTCCGGCGGCTCCGGCCGTTCCCACACCAACATGGCGCTGACAGTACAACGCATCTTTCGATACACTGTATTGAGCAATACACCGTATCGAAGGGGGAATCATGACGATCACCATCGTCGGAGCCGGACTGGGTGGCCTCGCCCTCGCCCGGGTGCTGCACGTCAAGGGCATCGACGCCGTCGTGTACGAACGGGAACCGTCGCGCGAAGCGCGCGGCCAGGGCGGCATGCTCGACATCCACTCCGGGCAGCAGGCGCTGCGCGAGGCCGGGCTGATCGACGAGTTCTTCGCGATCGCCCGTGGTGAGGGCCAGGACATGCGGCTCCTGGAGCCGGACGGGACACTGCTGCTCCAGGAGGACACGCCCGACGACGCCCCGCTCGCCCGTCCCGAGGTGGACCGCGCCGATCTGCGCGATCTGCTGCTCAACTCCCTCCCGGAGGACGTGGTGCGCTGGGGGCACGCGTTCGAGTCCGCCGGCGACGGCCTGGTGCACTTCGCCGACGGCAGCAGCGCGTCGTACGACCTGCTGGTCGGCGCCGACGGCGCGCAGTCCCGGGTCCGCGCGCTGCTCACCGACGCCCGCCCGGAGCACCTCGGCCAGAACGTCGTCGAGGTCGGCATCCCCGACATCGACCGCACGCACCCCGACCTGGCGGCGATGGTCGGGCGCGGCAACTACTGGGTGCTCGGCGAGGGGAAATCCCTTTCGGCGCAGCGCAACGGCGACGGCCGCGTCCGCATCGGCCTCAGCTTCTACAACACCGGCGAGGACTGGCTCGCCGGCAGCGGGATCCCGTTCGACGACCCGGCCGGCGCCCGCGCGCGGCTGATCGAACTGCTCGCCGGCTGGGACCCGCGGTTCACCGCGCTGATCGCGGCCTGCGACGACACGGTCATGCCGCGGTCGCTCACCACGCTCCCGATCGGCCTGACCTGGCCGTCGAAGCCGGACGTCACGCTGGTGGGCGACGCCGCGCACCTGATGCCGCCGGTGGGCGAGGGTGCCAACATGGCGCTGATCGACGGCGCCCTGCTCGGCCTCGCGCTGGCCGCGCACCCGGGCGACTTCCCCGCCGCCGTCGGGGAATACGAGAGCGAAATGTTCGAACGCACCGGCGCCGCCGCCCGGATGTCGGCGAAGATGCAGGAACTGCTGATGTCGCCGGACGCCGCCCGGAGGCTGCTCGCGTTCTTCCAACCCGGCTGACGGCCGGGCTGGGGTCACCCCTATTCGCGACGCCGATTCCCCCGCCACCGTGACGGAATCCCCTGTGCCGCTGGTAAAACCGGAAGGACGGCCTACGGTTCGGGGTGGGCACCGGGTAAGGGGAGGCGAGATGACCAGCGGCAACGTCCTGCGGCTCGACGTGACCGGCCAGGACGTGCACGGCGAGGGCCGGCTCCTGCGTGCCGAAGGCCTGGCCGGGCTCGTCGAACTGCCCGGCGGCGTCCCGGCCTGGGCGGTCGCGGACGCGGCCACCCTGCGCAAGCTCCTCACCGACCCCCGGGTGTCGAAGGATCCCCGAGCACACTGGACCGCCTTGCGCGAAGGGCGGATCGGCGAAGACTGGCCGCTGCTGATCTGGGTGTCGGTGCGCAACATGTTCACCACCTACGGCGCCGACCACCGGCGGCTGCGGGCCCTGGTGTCCAAGGCCTTCACCGTGCGCCAGGTGGAGGCCATGCGGCCGGACGTCGAGCAGATCACGACCGAGCTGCTCGACCGGCTCGAGCGCGCGGGCGGGGAGCCGGTCGACCTGCGCGAGGAGTTCGCCTACCCGTTGCCGGTCGAAGTGATCTGCCGGCTCTTCGGCGTGCCGGCCGACCGCCGGGACGCGGTGCGTTCGGTCGTGGACACCATCTTCGACACGACCGTCACCGCCGAGCAGGCGCAGGCGAACTCACTCGAGCTGTACGAGCTCATGCGCGGCCTGGTCGCCGACAAGACCGCGAACCCCGCCGACGACCTCACGAGCGCTCTGATCACGGCGCGAGCCGAAGACGCCACCCGCCTCGACGCCGACGAGCTGGTCGACACGCTCATCCTGATGCTCACGGCGGGCCACGAAACCACCGTCAACCTGCTCGACCACGCGGTCACGGCCCTGCTGACCCACCCCGAGCAGCTCGCGGCGGTCCTGCGCGGCGACCACACGTGGGCCGAGGTCATCGAGGAAACGCTGCGCTGGCAGGCACCGGTGCCGTACCTGCCGTTGCGCTACGCGGTCGAGGACATCGCCCTGGACGACGGCACGATCATCGCCAAGGGCGAGGCGATCCTCGCGGCCTACGCGGCGGCGGGCCGCGATCCGGCCGAGCACGGCGAAACGGCCGGCGAGTTCGACCTGTCCCGGGAAGACAAGCAGCATCTGGCTTTCGGGCACGGCGTGCACTTCTGCATGGGCGCTCCGCTGGCCCGTCTCGAAGCCGGCATCGCGCTGCCCGCGCTCTTCGCCCGGTTCCCGGGGCTCCGGCTGGCCGTGGATCCGGCGGAGCTGACCACCGTCCCGTCGTTCTTGTCCAACGGGCACACGGCCATTCCGGCTCTGCTCGGTGTGGGAGAGCCGGTGATCTGACGACCGGGTTTCAGTCGCGGGCAGCCGCGTTGGCCCGGTCGATCGCCGGCATGTGTTCCTCCGCCCACATGCGCAGGGCGGCGAGCGGCACCTCGAGCGAGCGACCCAGGTCGGTGAGGCGGTAGTGGACCTTCGGTGGCACTGTCGGCTCGACCCGGCGCGCCACCAGGCCGTCGCGCGTCAGGCTCTGCAGCGTCACCGACAACATCTTCTGGGACACCCCCGGCATCCGGCGCTGCAGCTCCGCGAACCGCACCTCGGCCGGGCCGGCGTCGGCCAGCACCTTGACCGCCATCGACGTCCACTTGGTGCCGATCCGGTCCAGCAGCCGGCGGGTCGGGCACGCGGGGTCGAAGAGGTCGCCGCGCGCGCCCTTGTGCGAGGGGGTCACCTGGAGCTCACCACCTGTCGGGGAAGTGCCGTCTTGCCGGGCCGGGGTCGTTACCTATCGTTAGCCACTAACCAATGGTAACCGCCCCGGGAGGCAGCGTGCGCGAACACCGGATCACCGCGAACGGCATCGACATCACCGTCGCCGTCGGCGGCCGGGGGCCCGCGCTCCTGCTGCTGCACGGCTTCCCGCACACCTGGCGCGTCTGGAGCGCGGTCATCCCGCACCTGACCCCGCACCACCGTGTGATCGCCCCCGACCTGCGCGGCCTCGGCGCGACCACCCGCGCCGACGGCGGTTACGACGCCGCCACCCTCGCCGCGGACGCCGAAGCCCTCCTCGACGCCCTCGGCGAACCGGCCGCGACGGTCGCCGGCATCGACGCGGGTGCGCCGCCCGCGTTCCTGCTCGCCCTGCGCCGGCCCGAGCGGGTCCACCGGCTGGTCCTCATGGAGTCCTTGCTCGGCCGCCTCCCCGGCGCGGAGGACTTCCTCGCCGGCGGGCCGCCGTGGTGGTTCGGGTTCCACGCCGTCCCCGGCCTCGCCGAGACGGTCCTGACCGGGCACGAGGCTGACTACATCGGCTGGTTCCTCGACGTCGGCAGCAGGCGAGGCGTGCCACCCGAGCTCCGGGACCGGTTCATCGCCGCCTACACCGGCCGCGACGCGCTGCGGTGCGCGTTCGCCCACTACCGCGCGATGCCCGAGAGCGCGGCGCAGATCGCGGAGGCGGTGGCGGCGAGCCGGCTGACGGTGCCGACGACGGCGATCGGCGCCCACCCGGTGGGCGACACCCTCGCGCGCCAGCTGCGCCCGGTGGCCGATGTCCTCGAGTCCCACGTCATCGACGACTGCGGCCACATCATCCCGCTGGACCGCCCGGACGCCCTGGTGCCGCTGCTGAGGTCCGGCAGCTGAGCCATAAACGTCACGACGTTCGGTGCCCCCTCGAGAAACCGACTCGTGCCGGCCGGCCGGCTCGTCGCGATCCTCCTCGTCGGCGTTCACCGCGGTGCGCTGACTCCCGCTCAGCCGGCCGTGCGGGTGAAGGTCACGTGCGTGACGCCGCTCGGGGACGACGTCGCCTCCACCTGGTAGTCCTTCTCCACCCCCTCCAGCCCGTCCCACAGGCGCACACCGCGGCCCAGCAGGATCGGGACGATCACCACGTGCAGGTGGTCGACGAGCCCGGCCTTGAGGAACTCGCGGATCGTCGTGGCGCCACCGCCGAGGCGGATGTCCTTGCCCTGGGCGGCTTCGCGGGCGACGTCGAGCGCCTCGGCCGGGGACGCGTCGAGGAAGTGGAACGTCGTGCCGCCCTCCATCTCGATCGGCTGGCGCACGTGGTGGGTCAGCACGAAGACCGGTGTGTGGAACGGCGGGTTCGGGCCCCACGCCCCCTTCCACTCCTGGTCCTCGTGCCACCCGGGGTGGCCGAACTTGCCCGCGCCCATGATCTCGGCGCCGATCCCCGGGTCGTGCTGGCGGACGAAGACGTCGTCGATGCCGCCGCTGCCGCCGGGCTGCCACCAGCGCGTGGTGAACATCCATTCGTGCAGCCGCTCTCCGGCGTGTCCGAAGTGGGCGTCGGCGCTTTGGCCTTCACCGGTGCCGAAACCGTCGAGGGAGACGGCGAAACTGTGGACGCGGACGAGACTCATGGCGCTGCTCCTCAGGTGATCGGGTGGTGCCACCGAGCCTGCAACGGATCGACTCATCCGTCCAATGTCAATGCTGATGCCTTTCCATAGATAAGGTCGATGCATGCTGGACGTCACCCGACTGCGGGTCATCGACGCGCTCGCGCGGACCGGCTCGGTCACCGCCGCGGCGAAGGAGCTGCACTACACGCAGCCGACCGTCAGCCACCACCTCGCCCGGCTCGAAGCCGAGACCGGCGCGCAGCTGCTGCAGCGGGCCGGACGCGGGATCCGGCTCACGCCGGCCGGGCAGCTGCTGGCGTCCCGGGCGGCCGAGATCCTCGGGCGGATCGACGCCGCCGACGCGGAGCTGTCCGCTCACGTCGGGCTGAGCGCCGGGCGGGTGCGCGTGGCCAGCTTTTCGTCCGTGATCGGCTCGCTCATCCCGCGGGCGGTGGCCGCGCTGACGGCGGAGCATCCCGGCCTGCGGGTCGGCCTGACCGACACGGAACCACCCGAAGCGCTGGACCTGCTGCGCACCGGCAAGATCGACGTCGCGATCATCTTCCGCTACGACGACACCGAGCCCGAACCGCCGGACGTCCGCCTGCACCACCTGCTCGACGATCCGCTGTACCTGCTGTCCACCAGCCCCGGGCAGACACTGCCGGCCCTGCGCGACGCCACCTGGATCGCCGGCTGCGACCGGTGCCGCGTCCACCTGCTGTCGCTGTGCGCCGAGCACGGTTTCGAACCGCGGATCGGCTACACCTCCGACGACATGGTCGTCATGCAGGCGCTGGTCGTCGCCGGGCTGGGCGTGACGACCAGCCCCGGGCTGGCCCTGCGTGCGCACCGCGCCGACGGCATCGAGGCCAGCGAGCTGCCCGGATCGCGCCAGCACATCTACGCGGCGACCTACGGCGAACCGCCCGATCCGCCCGCCACCACCGCCCTCCTCGCCGCGCTGACCGAAGCCGCGGCGGCCGTATGAGGAGATTCGCTCAGACCGTGGTGATCTTGGGGCTGCCTTCGAGGTAGGTCGCGAGGTTCGCGGGCGAGTACGCCATCGCCTGGTGCCGGTCGCGAGCGCTGGAGGCCAGCGACTCCGACGGTGCGTCCGCCGCACCGATCGGGCGGTCGGCCGAGCCGAAGAGGCGGAAGAAAGCGTTGAGGGAGTTGTGCAACTCCCCTTCCGCGTTCGCGTCGGCCAGGTCGCCGAACGCGCCCGGGTCGAAGTCGAGGCCGCACCGGCCGGCCCGGTTCGCCAGCCAGCGCAGGGCGATGTCCGCCAGGTCGCGCTCGCGGTACCCGCCGCCGACGTCGGAATGCGCGCCGGCGAACCAGACCTGCTCGCGTTCCTGGTTCTGCTCCGCGGGTTTGGCCGACGGCTGCCAGACGGCCGGGACGTAGGACTTCCGGTGCTCGTCCACCGCCAGCGCCTGGAAGGCCGACTGCACGGTCGAGCTCAGCGTCATGTCGTGGAACTGCCAGCGCCGGTTGAGCTTGTGGAGCAACCGGCCGCCGCTGAGCGGGATGCCCAGCGCGCCGACCGTGTCCCACACCCCGATGAACCGGACGGGCGTCACGTCCTCGTGGGCGTGCTCGTCGCGGAACCGGACGGCCGCGGCGCTGTCCGGCCCGGTCGTCGCGTCGCGGTCCCGGTAGAGCCGGTACGCCTCGCCGACCAGGCCGGCGTGCTCGGGGCGCAGGACGCCGCAGTTGCGGATGAGGCCGACGGTGCTGCGCGCGGTGTAGGCGCCGCGGCTGAAGCCGAAGAAGAACAACTCGTCGCCGGGCACGTAGTTCTCGACGACGAACCGGTAGGCCTCCCGCACGTTGGCCGACAGGCCCACGCCGAACGCCCCGCCGGCGAGGTGCCCCAGCAACGGCAGGCCGGCGCCGACACCCTTGAGGTAACGGGAAATCTGGCGCACGCCGTCCGCGCCCTCGCCGGGCACGGCGTCCCACACCCGCGCGACATTCGTCCGAGCCGGCTGCTTGAGGGAATTCCACGTCCCGTCGCAGCAGATCACCAGTCGTTTCTTCATTTCGCCTCCCGGACACGCGTGAGTCGCATCCGGACGGTCGCCCGTTACGCCGGGGAACGGATTTCCGGGTCGGCACCTTTCCGGTGATCGTCCGGCCGGGACCGACCACGTCGGAAAGAATCCGGTCCCGGCGTTTCAGGTATTCGTCCGCGGAGATCGCGCCCCAGGTCAGTTCCCGGTCGAGTTCGCGCATCACCGGCCGGGACGGGGTGGAGCGGGAGTTGCGCGCACCGCTCGTCGTCGGCGCGGACGGCCGGTACGGCAGGCTGCCCGGCGAGGCGGTCGCACCGGTGCTGCACACCGGCGACCTCGAAACCGTGCTGCTGGAGTGGGAGCGCGGCCGGGAGCGTGACTGCCTGGAGGTCTACCAGTGGACCAACGCGCTCGCTGCGCGGAAAGCCGTTCGGAAGTACTGAAAGCGGTGTTCCGGCAGCTCCGCACCGCGGTTTCCATGCACTGGAACGCCGCAGACTCCGCTGCCACTGACCGCCGACCTCGCGACGGATCGGCCCACCCGAGGGTGAGCCGACCCGTCATCGCGGTGGTCAGTGTCAGCCGCGGAGCAGGGCGAGGATCTGGTTCAGCAGGTCGACCAGCGCCTGCAGGTTGGTCAGCGGGCCCGGGTCGAGCAGGCCGGCGATCGCGCACAGCAGGTTGCCGAGCAGGTTGCCGGGGCCGGACTCGGCCGTGATGTTCAGGTGGACGCGGTCGAGGTGCACGACCAGGCCGAGCAGGTCGAGGTCGAGCGGCCCGAGCACCAGGTCGAGGATCTCGCAGGACGCCACCGCGGCGGCGGCCGGCACGGTGACCGCGCGGGACTCGGTACCGACCTGCTGGCCGGCGGAGTCCGTCAGGGTCACGTCGGCGACGCCGTTGGCCAGCAGATTGCTGCCGTCCGTGGCGAAGTCGGTCGGGGTGAAGGTGCCGACCGCCGTGCCGGTGCCACCCGCCGCGTCGGTGAACGTGCCGGTGATCGGGGTGGACAGCGCCGGGACGGCCGGTGCGGCCGGGGCGGCGGCCGCCGTGCCGGCGCCGGTGAAGAGGGCGACCATCGCGGTCACGAGGATCGCGACGATCGCCGCGATGCCGGTCTTCCGGACTCTCATGGTGAACTCCTTCCGTGGAGGAATGGGACGCTCCAGGGATCCACCAAAACGGCATCGAGAAACACGAAGAGCCGAAAAAACCGGGGTGAGCAATCTCAACTGATCGACATCGGATCCGGCCGTAACCGATCCGGCGCCGGCTCGTTCGCGCCGCGGCGCGCGAGCCGTAATTTTCCTTACTGTAGCACGTTTATCGAGCTCGACAACGCTCCGACCGTGGCAAAAGAACTGTCCACTCAGAACTACTGTGACAGACCGGAAGAAATGTTCCCATGCGCCGGTTCAACCGAATGCACGACCGGCGCCACCCCCGAATGCCGGTACGTGATCACCCGTGATTCCCGCGTCACGCCCCCGCCGTGTCAGCCGCCGTGTCAGGGCGGTGGCCGCCGGGTGTCAGCCCGCCCGGCGACAGTGGTTCTCGTCCCCACCACCGGGGCCACGACCACAGGAGAACACGATGCAGACCTTCGCCACCCCCGCCGCGATCACCGCCACCCTCGACTTCGCCGCCGGCCGCGTCCGGCTCGCCGCGACCGACCGCACCGACACCACCGTCGAGGTCCGCCCCGCCGACCCCGGCAAGAACCGCGACGTCAAGGCCGCCGGGGAGACCACCGTGACCTACGCCGACGGCGTCCTGCGGATCCACACCCCGCAGGGCAGGAACCAGTACTTCGGCCCGTCGGGCTCGATCGAGGTCACCGTCGGGCTGCCCACCGGCTCCCGCGTCGAGGCCACCACCGCGAGCGCCGAGCTCGACGGCACCGGCCGCCTCGGCGAGGTCACCTTCACCGGCGCGTACCGCCACATCAAGCTCGACGAAGCCGCGAGCGTCCACCTCACCGCCACCGACGGCGACGTCGAGGTCGGCCGCCTCGACGGCCCGGCCGAGATCAGCGCCGCCCGCGGCGACATCCGCATCGGCGAAGCCGCCGCCGGCTTGGTCACGCTGACCACGCAGTCCGGCAGCATCACGGTCGGCGCGGCCCCCGGCGTCTCGGCGTCCCTCGACGCCGGCACGACCTACGGCCGCATCGACAACACCCTCAAGAACACCGGCACCGCCGAGCTCTCGATCCGCGCCACGACCAGCCAGGGCGACATCGTCGCCCACAGCCTCTGACGCGGGTGAGCGTGCCGGCGGCGCGGTGTCTTGAATGAGTCATTCAGGGCGTGGGAGGTCCTGAATGACTCATTCAAGACGTTTGCCGGGGCGACCGCGACCGGGGTCGGGCTCGTCCTGCTCGCCCACGCGCCCGCCGACGTGCAGGAGGACGTCCTGCGCAACCCGATCGAGCGGTACACCCCCGAGACCGTCACCGACCCGGACCGCCTGCGGCACATGCTGGCCGACGTGCGCACGCACGGCTTCTCCACCAGCGAGCGCCAGGTGACCCTCGACAGCCTTTCGGTCGGCGCACCGATCCACGACGCGCGCGGCCAGGTCGTCGCCGCCGTGTCGCTCGTCGTGCACTACGGCAGCGCGTCGCCGCACGCGCTGGCTCCGCTGGTCATGACCAGCGCCCGCGCGATCTCGCGCGCGCTCGGCTGATCTTTCCATCTTATGGAAACGCCCTTCGTGGGCGCCGGGGCGTTCCCGCACGCTGTGAGCCCCGCCACGAGAGGACGAAACCGATGAGCGCCATTCCCCGCGACCAGTGGTACGTCGCCGCGTACGGCTCCGAGATCGGCCAGGACCTGTTCAGCCGCACGGTCTGCGGCGAGCCGATCCTGTTCTGGCGGACCCGCGACGGCGGCGTCACCGCGATGGCCGACCGCTGCGTGCACCGCCGGTTCCCGTTGTCGCAGGCGCCGTCCCGGCTCGTCGACGACCAGGTCGTCTGCGGCTACCACGGCTTCACCTACGGCGTCGACGGCAAGTGCGTGTCCGTGCCCGGCCAGACCCGGGTGCCGCGGACCGCGCGGCTGCGAAGCTATCCCTTGGCGGAACAGGACTCCTTCGTCTGGGTGTTCATCGGCGACCCGGACAAGGCGGACGTCACGAAGATCCCGCGGGCGCCCTACCTCGACTCCCCCGGCTACACGACGGTCGCCGGGATGGAGCCGCTGAAGGCGCGCTACTCGCTGCTGGTCGACAACCTCCTGGACCTCTCGCACGAGACCTACCTGCACGGCGGCTACATCGGCACGCCGGAGGTCGCCGAAACCCCGATCACGACGGAGGTCGACGACGAAGCCGGGATCGTCTACGTGTCCCGGCACATGGCCGACGCGGCGTGCCCGCCGTTCTACGCCAAGTCCACCGGACTGCAGGGCCGGATCACGCGCTGGCAGGACATCGAGTACACGCCGCCGTGCCTGTACAAGCTGCACAGCCGCATCGCGCCGGTCGGCTCGGTGCCGCACCCGGACGGCAGCGACCCGGACGCCTTCCACGTCGAGGTCGTCTACGCGATCACGCCCGAGACCGAGCACTCGACGCACGACTTCTGGGCGGTGGCCCGCGACTTCGCCCTCGACGACGACGGCGTTTCGGCGTTCCTCGCGGAGAACAACCGCACGGTCGTCCTGCAGGACGTCGAAGCGCTCGACGTCCTGGAGCGGGTGCTCACCGCCGAACCGGACGGCTACCAGGAGCTGTCGATCAACATCGACACGGGCGGCCTCGCGGCGCGCCGGCTGCTGCAGCGGCTGGTCACGTCGTGACGCGGCCGATGCTCACCGGCGACCGCGTCTACCGGATCCATTGGGTGCTGGGCACCGACCGGCTGCGCGCGGTCTGCCACTGTTCGGCCGAGCGCGAGTTCGACGACCCGGTGCAGCTGTGGGACTGGCTGCTGGCCCATCCCGAGGGGCACGACGCATGACGCTCGACTTGGTGGTGGCGGACAAGGAAAAGCTCGCCGACGGCGTCGTCCGGCTGACGCTCCGGGCGCCGGACGGGCGGCTACTGCCGTCCTGGGAGCCGGGGGCGCACGTCGACCTGCGGCTGCCCGGCAGCGTCGTCCGGCAGTACTCGCTGTGCGGCCGACCTGGCGACACTTCGGCGTACCAGGTGGCGGTCCTGCACGAACCCGGCGGCCGGGGCGGGTCGGCGTACGTGCACGACGAACTCATTGCGGGACAACGGATCTCTCTGGACGGACCACGCAACCACTTCGCACTCGTCGACGCCAAGCGCTACCTGTTCGTCGCCGGTGGCATCGGCATCACGCCGATCCTGCCGATGATCGACGCGGTAGCGGAGACGGGCCGCGAGTGGCAGCTCGTCTACGGCGGCCGGACGCGTTCTTCGATGGCGTTCACTGCCGACCTGAGCCGGCATGGCGACCGGGTGGCGATCCGCCCGCAGGACGAACACGGGCTGCTCGACCTGCCGGCGTTGCTGGCCGAGCCGCGGCCGGACACGGCGGTGTACTGCTGCGGCCCGGAACCACTGCTGACGGCGGTGGAGCGGCAGTGCACCGGCTGGCCCGAGGGCGCGCTGCGCGTCGAGCGGTTCGCCCCCGTCGCGGACGATGGCCCGCGGACCGCGTTCGAGGTGGAGCTCGCCGGTTCGGGCCGGGTCCTGGCGGTCCCGGCCGACCGGTCGATCCTCGAAGTGGTCGAGGACTCGGGGCTTCCCGTGCTTTCGTCGTGCCAGGAAGGCACGTGCGGAACCTGCGAAACCGGCGTGCTGGACGGCACCCCGGACCACCGCGACTCGGTGCTGACCGCCGAGGAACGGCGGGAGGGCGAGGTGATGATGATCTGCGTGTCACGTTCGTGCTCACCCCGGCTGGTGCTCGACCTCTGAGCACGGGAGGCGGTGCCCGTGGACCGCCTCGGAAACGTGCCACAATCTGCGTCTTGTGGGTTTCCTCTGGCTGCTGGTTCCCGGCGTCGCGCTCGGCCTGGCCGCCGTCGTGCTCGCGGCGATGACGTTCTTCGGCTCGCGGATCGCGGTCGCGCGGTACCGGCTGCTGCTGATCGGAAGTGTGCTGGGCGCGGCCGGCGCGCTCCTCGCTGTCACCGGCTGGCTGCTGGGCGACCCCGGCACACCGAGGGGTGACGCACTCAAGACCGGCGGCCTGGCCGGGGGCGCGATCCTCGCCGTCTACGCCCTGTGGATCAACGACCGCAGGCGACGCACGGAGGAAGCCCGGCACGAAGTCGAGCGAGGCCGCGCGCAGCAGGATCGCGAGCGAACGGAGAACGAGCAGTTCGCCAAGGCCGTCGAACTGCTCGGGCACGGCGCGGACCAGGTCCGGGTCGGCGCGTTGCACGCGCTGGCCGGTTTGGCGCGCAGCCGCCCCGCCTACACCCAGACGGTGCTCGACGTGCTCTGTGCGTACCTGCGCCGCCCGTTCACCCATCCCGGCTACGACACCCGGCCGGACAACCCCGACGAGGCCGAGCCGGCGCCCGATTCCACCTGGCCGGCCGAGCGGATCGCCGAAGCCGATCGCGAACAACAGGTCCGCCTCACCGCCCAGCGGCTGATCGCCGCGTTGCTCCCCGGCCCGGCCGACGAGCAGGCCGTCCCCTACGACCTCGACCTGACCGCGGCGAACCTCGAGTACCTCGATCTGACCGGGCGCCGGCTCGGACGGCTCATCGCCCGCCGCGCCCGGCTGCACGGTGTTACTAATCTGACCAAAAGTAGGCCGGCCCTTGCGCGGTACGTGCCATTGCCACGAAAGCCATCCGGCCGTGACTGTGGTCGGATTAGTAACGAACGGCACAGTAACCGGCTCGGCGATGTCCGGATCCAAGGGCCGGCACTGTTCTCCGGTGCCACCTTCCACGGCCGGACCGAGCTGTCCGGCGCCCGGTTCGACGGCGGGTTGTCGTTGCTGAAAGCGGAACTCAAGGGACCCTGGCGAGTATCCGATGCGCAGGTGCGGGAGTTCGCCGACCTGCGTACCCCCGCTCCCGAAGGATCGCTCGGCGCCTTGACGCTCGTCGGAGACGTCGAGCTCAAGGTCGACGAAGGCAGCGGCTGGGCGACTTCGCTGCTCGGCTAGGGAACCACGACCAGCTTCCCGCTGGCCCGGTCCTCCTCCATGTACCGGTGCGCGGCGACGATCTCGTCCAGCCCGAAGACCCGGTCGACGTGAGGCCGGTACACCCCAGCCTCGACCTCGCCGACGATCCGCTGCAGCACGTCCGCGCGGCCCGCCATGTCCTTGCTGTGGAACGCCGTCAGCTTCGTGCCGGACGGGATCATCGCCACCGGCTGGAAGTCCGCGATCGACCAGCCGCTCAGCGACCCCGCCACGCAGACCGTGCCACCGCGGCGGACCAGACCCAGCGAGTCGACCGCCGTGCGCGCGCCGACGAGGTCCAGGACGAAATCGGGCTCCCACGGCAGATCCAGCGGCCCGTCGTCGATCAGCACATGCGAGACACCCGCCGCCGTCACCGCGTCGGCTTTGTCCGCGCGCCGGGTCGTCGACGCGATCTCGACGCCGTGGCCGGCCGCGATCGACGCCGCCGCCAGCCCGACCGACGACGTCCCGCCGCGGATCAACAGCCGCGTTCCCGGCTCGATGCCGAGCGCGTCCAACGCTCCCTGGGCGGTCAGGTACGTCTCGGGCAGCGCCGCCAGGACGTCCCAGGACAACGTCGTCTTGATCGGCATCAGCAGCGCGTCGGGCAGCAACGCGTACTCCGCGTAGCCGCCGTCGAACTCGCGCCCCATCTCGCCCATCACCGCCGCGACGGTCGTCCCCTCCGGCAGCCCGGAAGCCGACTCGGCCACGACGCCCACGCACTCGATGCCGAGCACCCGCGGGAACCGCACGTCCGGCGAATGGCCCTGCCGGGTCCGCAGCTCCGACCGGTTCAGGCCGGCGCCCTTCACCCGGACCAGCGTCCAGCCCTCCCGCACCGCCGGTACCGGCAGGTCACGGACCTCCAGGACCTCCGGGCCACCCGCTCCGACACAGACCGCCGCGCGCATAGTCGTGCTCACGGCGCCACCGTCGCACGGAAAAATACCTTCGGCAACGTATTTTTTCGCGATCTCAGCGCGCGATCGACGGGAAGAGGAGCGCGCTGACCTCGGCCCACCGGCGCGGCAGGTCGGCGCGGCGGTCGAGGACGTCGGAGACGTGCTGCACCCCGAAGAACGTGGACACCAGCGTCTGCGCGAGCGCCTCCGGCTCGAGGCCTTCGCGGAGTTCGCCGGCGTCGCGGGCCTCGGTCAGCAGCGCGGCCAGCGTGGCGATCCACTCGACGTACGGCGCGGGCAGGTCCGGGTCGGCCAGCGACCGCTCGGCCTGCAGGCGCGCGCCGGCCTTGACGACGTCGTCGTTGAAGAAGCTCAGGGACGCGTCGTCCAGCAAGGTCCGGACGGTCCCCAGCGGCGGCAGGCCCGCCGCGCGCGCCCGGTCCACCAGCGCCCGCCAGCGGTCGTACAGCTCGTGGACGACCTCGGCGGCCATGTCGTGCTTGTCGCGGAAGTGGAAGTAGACCGCGCCCTTCGTCATGCCGACCCGCTCGGCGACGTCGGCGATGGACGTGTGCGGGAACCCCCGCTCGGCGAACAGCTCGGCCGCCGCCGCGAGCACCTGGGCCCGGGTGTGCGCGGACCGCGCCTGCCTCGGTGCGCGGCGGGGCGGGCGGCGGGAAGCATCACTCACGAGGCGGTCCGTTTCTGCGCGGGCTGGGACCTGCACGGTAGCGCCGGCACTACCCCGGATCCGGTAGCCCGCGCTACTGATCTTCGTGCCGGATTCGACCAGCATTTCCGGTATCGAACCGGATCAAAGGGAGTACCGATGCGCAAGAGTGCAGTGATCTTGACGGTGGCGGGGCTGCTGGGCGGCCTGACCACGACAGCGGCGGCCACGAACACGAAGCCGCCCGTGCAGGAAAGTCTCGACGCGCTGGTCAGCCAGCAGAAGTTCCCGGCGGCGCTGGCCTGGGTCGGCCGGGACGGCGCCGGCACGTCGCTGGTCGCCGGGTCCGCGCGGCTCGACCGCCGCGTCCCGGTCCCCCGCGACGGCCGGGTCCGGGCGGGCAGCAACACGAAGACGTTCACCGCGGTCGTCGTCCTCCAGCTCGTGGCCGAGGGCAAGGTCGAGCTGGACGCGCCGATCGAGAAGTACCTGCCCGGGCTGGTGCGAGGGGAGGGCATCGACGGGAACGCCATCACCGTCCGGCAGCTGCTGCAGCACACCAGCGGGCTGCCGAACTACACCGAGTACATCGGCGTGGAGAACTTCGAAGACGTCCAGCACAAGTTCTTCCAGCCGCACGACCTGCTCGCCGCGGCGCTGGCCCACCCGGCGAAGTTCGCGCCCGGCGCCAAGTGGGAGTACAGCAACACCAACTACCTGCTGGCCGGGCTGCTCATCGAGCACGTGACCGGGCGGCCGGTGCAGGAGCAGATCACCAAGCGGGTGATCGCGAAGGCGGGCCTGCGCGACACGTACTGGCCGCAGCCGGGCGACGAGACCATCCAGGGGCCGCACCCGCACGGCTACGCGCTCGCGAACAGCACGGGCACGAAGGTCGTCGACGCGACCGAGATGGACCCGTCGTGGGGCGGGGCGGCCGGCCAGCTGATCTCGACGCCGAGCGACCTCGCGAAGCTTTCGCGGGCGCTGCTCGGCGGCGAGCTGCTGCCGCCCGCGCAGCTGGCCGAGATGCGCAAGACCGTCGACGCGCCCCTGTTCCCCGGCTGGCAGTACGGGCTCGGCCTGTTCCGCGTCCCGCTGAGCTGCGGCGGCGCCTACTGGGGCCACGGCGGCGACATCGACGGCTACGAAACCCGCGGCGGCGCCACGGAAGACGGCCGTTCGGTCGGCCTGGCGGTGACCGCGCTGCCGGGCACCTTCGGCGACGGCGAGCAGGCGGCGGTCGCGGTGCTGTCCACTGTGGACACCGCGTTCTGCAAGTGAGGTCCGCTTGAGCCGGCGGCGCCGGGGTAACCACTCCCCATGACCGAAGCCGAGCACGAACCCGTCACCCCCGACGCACCCCGGCCGCCCGGGACCCCGGAGGTCGACCTCGACGTCGACATCCCCGAGGTCGACCGCGAAGTACCCGAGCACCAGGACACCGGTGAGGCGGAACCGCCGAGCTGATCACCGGATCGAGGGAATTCGCGGCGCGAACGGTGGTCTCCGGGCTGCCCGCGCCCGGCCCGCCGTGCTTGGGTGGTCCGGGGTTGCCGGGTCTCGGGGAAGGAAGCTGCGGTGCGCACGTCGCGAGCGGGGTTGGCGGTGGCCGTCGCGGTCCTGGTGGCGGCCACGGCGCCCGCCGCCGCGACCACGCCCGATCCGCTCGCGCCCTACCTGACCCAGAAGGTCGCCTGGGGCGGCTGTCCCTTCAAGGGGGACAAGGCCCAGTGTGCGCGGATCACCGTCCCGCGGGACTGGGCCGCGCCGGCCGCAGGGAAGGACCTCCGGGTCTCGATCAGCCGCGCCGCCTCGACCGGCGAGCGGCGGGGCGCGATCCTGGTGAACCCGGGCGGGCCCGGCGGCCAGGGCACCTCGCTCGCCGGCGCGCTGGCCGGCCTGGAACCGGCGGTGAACGCGCACTACGACTTCGTCGGCATGGACCCGCGCGGCACCGGCCAGGAGGGCGGCGAAGACCAGGGGTTCGTCTGCCGGGTGCCGACCGGGCGGCTCCCGGCCGGCGACGACCTCGACGCGCGCGACCGGTCGGCCGCCAGCATCGCGCGGCACCAACGGACGCCGCGGGCGGTCGCCGAAGCCTGCCAGAGCGACGCGCTCGCGCCTTTCGTCACCACCTGGCAGACCGCGCACGACATGGACCTGATCCGCGCGCTGCTGTCCGACGAGAAGCTGAACTACCTCGGCTACTCCTACGGCACCTGGCTCGGCGCGAAGTACGCGTCGCTGTTCCCGGACCACGCCGGGCGGGTGGTCCTCGACTCCAGCGTCAACTTCGAAGGCCGGCTGCAGGCCGCGTTCGAAGCGTTCCCGAAGATCGACCAGCGGCAGTTCGACCGCGTCTACGCGCCGTGGCTGGCCCGGCGGTTCCCGGACCAGCTGGGCAAGACCGCCGCCGACGTCAAGAAGAACCAGGAGCGCGTGCGGGCCTACTTCCGCAAAGAGGGCTTGTCACCGGACCTCTTCGACCACGTCTTCGTCGGCAACGGCAGCACGAAGCAGTGGCTGCTCGGCGCGCTGATCCTCACCAAAGGCCTGGCCGCCCTCGACGGCACGGCCCCGCCGCCGTCGGCGGACCTCGACCGCATCGCGCGCACGGCGTTCGGGCGCCCGGCGGCCGAGCTGACGGCCGCGGACGTGGCGCCGCCCGAGCCCGACTACGCGGACGTGGGCGGCACCCGCCTGGCCGTGGCGTGCGGCGACCAGCCGACGCGCGCGGCGACCTGGTACAAGCTGCTCAGCGACCTCCAGGGCCCGCAGTACCCGCTGTTCGGCTGGGCGTACGGGCTCAGCGAGGCGTGCGGCTACTGGTCCGACCCACCCCGGCAGCAACTGCCCACGCTGTCGCCGGAAGCGGCGAAGAACGTGCTCGTCGTCCAGGGCGAGTTCGACCCGCAAACCGGCTACGAACAGGCCGAAGCGGCCGCGCGGAAGGCCGGCGTCCCGATGGTCTCGGTGGCGGATTCGCCGTTCCACGGCCAGTACGCGGTCAGCGGCAATTCCTGTGTGGACGCTCTGGTGAACGGCTACTTCCTCGGCGCCGCCCGGCCCGCCGCCACCATCTGCCCCGGCGTCCCGCTGCCCGGCGAGAAGGAGGTCTTCCCGGTGCCGGGCCCGGCGGGCGAACCGACCGGGCAGCCGGCACCGGAGCCCGCCCCGCGGGACGCGCTTTCGTCCACGCGGCAACGGCTCCAGGACGAGATCAGCGCGGTCAACCGCGGCTACTAGCCCGAGTACGCGCCCGTGTCGAGGTCCTCGATCAGCGTCCGCCCGGCCGGCGTCCACCCCAGCAGCTCCTGGGTGGCGGTGCTCGTCGCCGCGAGATCCATCGCGAAGAACCCGCCGATCCAGCCGAAGTGGGCCGGGACGTCGCCGGCGGCGATCGAGGCGACCGGGAGGTCGAACGCGCGGCCGATCGCCTCCGCGATCTCCTTCGTCGGCACGCCTTCCTCGGCGACCGCGTGCAGGCGGCTGCCCGCGGGTGCCTTCTCCAGCCCGAGCACGACCATGCGCGCGGCGTCCGTCACGTGCACCGCCGCCCAGCGGTTCGTGCCGTCGCCGGGGTAGCCGGCCACGCCCTTCTCGCGGGCGATCGCCGACAGGTACGCGATGAACCCGTGGTCGCCGGTGCCGTGCACGGTCGGCGAGAACCGGAGGCTCACCGAGTGCACGCCGCGGTCGACGTACTCGAGCGCGAGGTTCTCGGCGCCGCCGCGCGGGGAGTCCGGACCGTGGAACGGGGACGCGTCGGCTTCGGTGGCCGGCTCGCCCTGGACGAGGCCGGCGACGCCCGACGCCAGCAGGAACGGGCGGCCGCTGCCCGCGAGCGCGTCGCCGATGGTCTGCACGGCGGCCCGCTCGGCCGCGTTCGACGCGGCCTGGTCGGCGAAGTCGTGCTTGTTCGCCAGGTGGATGACCGCGTCGGCCGCCTCGGCGCCGGCCCGGATGCCGTCGAGGTCGTCGAGGTCGCCGCGCCGGACCTCGACACCCTTCGCTTCGAGCTTCGCGGCGGACTCGGCCGACCGGGCCAGCCCGGTGACCTCGTGGCCCGCGGCGAGCAGCTCGCCGACGACGGCGGTGCCGATCCAGCCGGAGGCTCCGGTGACGAAAACGCGCATGGCGTGAACTCCTTCGAGAGAGGCATGATGTCAGTGACCGACGTCAGTCGCTGACATACGCAGCCTACGCCTTTATGTCAGCCGCTGCCATCACTAGACTCGGGAGCATGGTGCGCTGGGAACCGGGGACCGCGGAGCGGCTGCAGAAGGCCGCGCTCGAGCTGTTCGCCACCCGCGGGTACGAGCAGACGACCGCCGCGGAGATCTCGCAGGCCGTCGGCCTGACCGAGCGCACCTTCTTCCGGCACTTCAGCGACAAGCGCGAGGTGCTCTTCCGGGGACAGGAACTGCTGGTCCAGGCGTTCCTCGACGGCATCGACGCCGCCCCGCCGGAGGCGTCACCGTTCGAGGTCGTCGCCTCCGCACTGGGCTCGGCGGCGTCCTTCTTCCCGGACGAGCGCCGCCCGCACTCCCGCACGCGGCAGTCCGTGATCGACCGGAACCCGGCGCTGCAGGAGCGGGAGCAGCACAAGCTGACCACCCTGGCGACGACAGTCGCTGACGCCCTGCGGGCCCGGGGCGTCGACGAGCTCGCGGCCAAGCTGGCGGCGGAGTCGGGCGCGACCGTGTTCGGGATCGCGTTCACCCGGTGGCTGCGGGAGGAGAGGTCATTGGCTGACATCGCGGCGGACGTCCTCGCCGAGCTGCTGACGCTGGCCGAAACGGCCGCTCAGGCCTTGCGCCCCACCAGGTGAAATACCCGGCTTAGCCCGCGATAGGGATCCCGGCGGCCGGCTTCGAACTCGACGGCCGCCACGCGTTCCGCGTCGGCCGGGTCCACCTCGGCGCCACCGAACCCGAGCCAGTCGACGAACAGCCAGACCCCGTACCACCGCACGGGCTCCACACCCCGGCTCCGGAGCAGCTCACCGAGCTCCTCGACGGTGTCCGCGCGGGTCGGGACGCCCAGCACGCCGAGCTCGCTCCGGGATTCGAACGCCGCCAGGGCGTCTTCCCAGCGTTGTTCCAGGGCCGGGCGCACGGCCATCGTGTGGGCGTTGCCGGTCATGATCGACACCACGCCCCCGGTGGCGGCACAGCGGCACAGCTGGTCGACGACGGGATCCGGCCGGTCCAGGTACCCGAGGACGCCGTGGCAGAGGACGGCGTCGAAGCGGCGCCCGTCGACGGCCTCTTCAGCGTGCTGGCCGTCGGCTTCCACGAACGTCACGCGCTCGGAAGTCAGCCGCTGTCGTGCCTTCTCCAGCATCGCGGGCGACGAATCCAGCAGAGTGACGTCGTACCCGGCCCTGGCCAGCGGAAAGGACTGGTGGCCCGTGCCGCCGCCGACGTCGAGCACGGTGGCCGGGGGCGGTGGGAGGTGCTCCAGCAGCTGCCGATGCAGCACGTAGGTGCGCACGCGTCCCTTCACCGACGCGTAGGCGTCATCGGCGAACTGGCCGGCCAGCGCTGCCCAGGTGTCGTCGCTCACGCGCGCCAAGGTACCGGCGTCGTGACTCCGGGGCGGCGCGCGGAGTACTGTCGTCGTCGCTGCGGTTGAGCAGAGCAGCCGCCCCCTGGAACCCATTCGCCCGCGCGATCGCGCGCGCCGGCCGGGACGGCGGGCTCGGCCCGCCTCACCGAGGTGAGGACGCCATGCACGACACCATCACCCGCCCGGGCGTCGCCTTCCTGCTGGGAGCGCCGCCCCGGATCGCGATCACGACGACGGCCGAGCGCGCGGTCGTGGCTGTCACGGGCGAGCTCGACCTATCGGCGACCGGCCGCCTCGCGGCCCTGCTCGGCGAAGAGCTCGACCTCGCGCCGCGGGCGCTGGTCATCGACCTGACACACCTCACGTTCTGCTCGGCACGGGGGCTGGGCGTGGTGCTGGACGCGGTGGCCGAGGCCCGCGCGACGGGGATCCCGGTGGCCGTCGTCGCCGACGGCCGGGCGGTGCTGCGCCCGGTCGAAGCCCTGGGGCTCGAAGACGTGCTGCCGCTGTACCGCACGCTCGCCGACGCGGAGGACCACCATGTCCGATGAGCAGGAGTGGCGGCACGCCAAGGAGACGTTCGTCGCCGGCGAAGACCGGCCCGGCGCCGGCCCGCTGGCCGGGGAGTTCGCCCGGCTGACGAGCCGGCTGCTCACCGCCCCCAGCGTCGAAGCCGTCCTGGAGCGCGTCCTCGAGGCCACCACGCTCATGGTGCCCTCCGCGGACCTGGCCAGCTTCACACTGATCGGCGCCGACGGGCAGTTCCACACGCCCGCGGAGACCGACGAGGTCGCCGTCGAGCTGGACCTGCTGCAGTACCGGTTCCGGGAAGGGCCGTGCGTGGAGTCCGCGGTGCCGGCCGGGCCGGCCGTGGCGATCGCGCCGGACCTGGCCGAAGAGCCCCGCTGGCCGCAGTGGGCACCGGCCGCCGTCGGGCTCGGCGTGGGCGCGGTCCTCTCCACGGCGCTCATCCCCGGCGCCCCGACCGGCCGGTCCGTCGGCGCGCTCAACGTCTACTCGCGCTCGCCCGGCGGGCTGGACGAAGCCGACCGCGACGTGTTGCTGCTGCTGGCCACGCACGCGTCATTGGCCGTCGGGGCGACCGACGCGGTGACGCGCAGCGAGCTGCAGGCGGCCCACCTGCGCCGGGCGATCGACAGCCGGGACGTGATCGGCCAGGCCAAGGGCATCATCATGGCCCGCCGCGGCGTCTCGGCGGACGAGGCGTTCGACGTCCTGCGGCGCACGTCCCAGGACCTGAACGTCAAGCTGGCCGAGCTGGCGCGGACGCTGGCCGAGCGGCACCGGGAGATCGACCCAGCCCGCTGACGTCATCACATGGACGACTTACCTCTTGTCATCGTTTCGACGACATGTTAGAAACGTAGTGCGTGTTGACGACCCCGAACGGCGAACAGGAGGAGAACGATGTTGATGCGCACCGACCCGTTCCGCGAACTGGACCGCTTCGCCCAGCAGGTCTTCGGCGGCCCCGGCACCTGGTCCAAGCCGGCCGCGATGCCGATGGACGCCTACCGCGCCGGCGACGAGTTCGTCGTCTGCTTCGACCTGCCGGGCGTCACCAAGGACGCCATCGAGCTCGACATCGAGCGCAACGTCCTGACCGTCAAGGCCGAACGACGGCCCCTCACCGGCGGTGGCGACGTGCAGATGCAGGTCTCCGAACGCCCCCTCGGCGTCTTCTCCCGCCAGCTGTTCCTCGGCGACACCCTCGACGCCGACCGCATCGCGGCCGACTACGAGGCCGGCGTGCTGACCCTGCGCATCCCGGTCGCCGAGAAGGCCAAGCCGCGCCGCATCGAGATCGCCGGCGAGGACTCCGACCGGAAGCGGATCCCAGCCTGAGGCCGCGGGTCCGCCTTCGAGGACCGATGAAAGAACCGGTCCGGGCGGCGGCGGAGAAGATCTTCGTCGCCGCCGGACTCGGCACCCACCCGCCAAGAGGCAATCGTGGGTGGTCACGGCGGGCTCACCGCCCGGGCTGCCGCCGGATCCACGCGCGGGCGTCGTCCACCGTGGCGTGCAGCGCGACGGCCTCGTCCAGCCGGCTGAGGCGGACCACGCGCACCACCGGGTAGTGGGCGGCGACCAGCGCGAGCGGGATGCCGCCGTCCGCCGTCTCCGCGACCAGTTCCGCCAGCACCTGCAGGCCCGCCGAGCCGCAGAAGCCGACGTCGCCCAGGTCGACGATGAGCGCCTCCGGCCGGTCGGCCAGCACCGCCGCGGCCCGCGCGCGCAGCACCGGTGCCGTCTCCAGGTCCAGGTCGCCGTCGGCCGCCACGACGACGGCTTCGGGCACCGTGCGCACCCGCACCGCCAGCTTGTCGGCCACCACGTCTCCTCCCGCCGGTGCCCGACTTTAAGGGGCTCGCATCGTTTTGTCATCGATTCACCACGCCGGAGCCGCGTGGCGCCGCCGACCGGCCACCTGCGCCGACGGGCCCCACCGGCGTCGGGCATTCTGTGCCCCTGACTGTCCAGGGACGAGGGGACGAGGATGGGTGCTTCACCCGAGGTGACCGTGCCGGCGAGCGTCGACAGCCCGGTGCCGCCGAAGCCGCCGGCCTCCGGGGTGGCCCGCTGGCTGCTGGAGCACCGGGTCGCGCCGGTCGGCCGCCAGGGCGGCGAGGACCACGGCACGCCGCAGGCCTGGTGGAAGGTCATGTGCCTGACCGGGGTCGACTACTTCTCCACCCTCTCCTACCTGCCCGGGATCGCCGCGCTCGCCGCCGGGGCGCTCTCCCCGCTGGCGACGCTGCTGATCGTCGCGCTGACACTGCTCGGCATGCTGCCGATGTACCGCCGCGTCGCCCGCGAAAGCCCGCACGGGCAGGGCTCGGTGGCGATGCTGGAGGACCTGCTGCCGTTCTGGCGCGGGAAGCTCTTCGTCCTCACGCTGCTGGGGTTCGTCGCCACGTCGTGGATCATCACGATCACGCTGTCCTCGGCCGACGCCACCGTGCACATGCTGGAGAACCCGTACCTGCCGGGCTTCCTGCACGGCCACGCCGTGCTCATCACCGTCGTGCTGCTGCTGATCCTCGGCGGGGTGTTCCTGCTGGGCTTCAGCGAGGCGGTCGGCGTCGCCATCCCGCTCGTCGCCGTCTTCCTGCTGCTCAACGCCGTGGTCACGGTCGTCAGCGTGGTGGACCTGCTCGGCGACTCCGCGGACCTCTCCCGCTGGACCGACGCGCTGACCGCGGGCGGCGGCGGGTTCACCGGCATCATCGGGCCGGCCGTCATCGCGTTCCCGCTGCTGGTGCTGGGCCTGTCGGGCTTCGAAACCGGCGTCAGTATGATGCCGCTGGTCGCCGCGGACGGGAAGACCGCCGAAGAGCGGATGGAGTCGCGGGTCCGCAACACGCGCAAGCTGCTGACCGTCGCCGCGCTGATCATGTCGGTGTTCCTGATCGCGACCAGCTTCATCACGACGGTGCTGATCCCGGCGGACGCGTTCAAGGCCGGTGGCGAGGCCAACGGCCGCGCCATGGCCTACCTCGCCCACCACGAGCTGGGCGAGATCTTCGGCACCGCCTACGACATCAGCAGTGTCCTGATCCTGTGGTTCGCCGGCGCGTCGGCGATGGCCGGGCTGATCAACATCGTCCCGCGGTACCTGCCCTCCTACGGCATGGCGCCGGAGTGGGGCCGCGCGGTGCGGCCGGTGGTGATCGTCTACACGGTGATCAGCGTCCTGATCACCGTGGCGTTCGGCGCCGACGTCGACGCGCAGGCCGGCGCGTACGCGACCGGGATCCTCGCGATGATGGTCTCGGGTGCGGTCGCGGTAAGCATCTCGGCGATCCGGCGGCGCCAGCGCGGCGCGGCGATCGGGTTCGTCGTCCTGACGCTGGTGCTGCTGTACGCGCTCGTCGAGAACGTCATCGAAAAGCCGGACGGCATCGCGATCTCGGCCCTGTTCATCCTCGGGATCATCGTGGTGTCCCTGGTTTCGCGGGTCTCGCGGACGACGGAGCTGCGTGCCGAGCGCATCGAGTTCGACGAGGAAGCACGCCGGTTCATCACCGATTCGCTAGCGCACGACGGCAAGCTGCACATCATCGCGAACAAGCGCCAGGGCGGCGACGAAGCCGAGTACTCGGCCAAGGAAGCCGAACAGCGCTCGCTGAACCCGGTCCCCGGCGCCGCCGACATCCTGTTCCTGGAAATCGACGTCGTGGACCCGTCGGAGTTCGCCAACGTGCTGAAGGTGCGCGGCGTGGAGATCGACGGGTACCGGATCCTGCGGGCCGACAGCCCGGCGGCGCCGAACGCGATCGCCGCGGTCCTGCTCGCCCTGCGCGACGTCACGGGCGTCCGGCCGCAGTGCCACTTCGAGTGGTCCGAGGGCAACCCGCTCGGGCACCTGTTCCGCTACCTGATCCTGGGCCGCGGCGACACCGCACCGGTGGTCCGGGAGATCATCCGCACCGCGGAGAAGGACCCGGCCCGCCGGCCGGGCATCCACGTGGGCGGCTGAGCCGGGAGTTCACCCCGGCGTTTCGGTGCCGCCGCAACTTCATCCGAGCCGGCGCGTTCCGCGAGCCGGCCGGACCGAACGGACCCGCCTCGGCACCATCGCGCCGCACCCAGGGCAACCCGCCGGCCCTGCGGCCGGCGAGCGGGCCAGGTTCGAGCAGCCGGCGAGGTCAAAGCTGCGCGCCACTGCGGCGGGCGAGCCGGTGCGCTCCGACGCCGAGGGTCTAGCCGTGGCCCGGGAGTTCATCCGGAACCCGTGCGCCGGCCACCCCGGCTGGGTACGTTGCTTCGCGTGAAGACTCCGGCGCCGCTCGCCCTGGCCCTGTCCGCCGTGCTCACCCTGGCGCTGAGCACGCCGGCCTCGGCCGCCGGTGATCTTCTCGCGCCCGGGCTGACCGTCTCCACCACCGTCACCGGGGACGGCACCGGGCACAACACCTGGACCGTCACCGCGCTCGTGCCCGGTGGGTCGAGCCCCGACCCGGACGCGCCGCCGACCGCGCTCGGCAGCCGTGCGCACGCCGACGCTCTGGTGACCTCCTTGCGGGGCAAGGGTTTCGCGGCCCGCGCCGAGCGGGTCGACTGGCCGGCGTTCAGCGACACTCCGCGTGGTGCCCTCGGCTGGCGGGTGCGGGTCGGCTCCTTCGCCGACCGCGCGCAGGCCGCCGCCACCGCGAGTGCCATGACCGCGAACGGCTTCACCAACGCCGTCGAATGGACCGGGCAGGACGGGCCCGAAGCGCAAGGGCCGCAACGCATCCGCGTCGCCACCGTCGATCCGCGGCGGTTCCGCGGGGACGTCGTCGCGTCGCACGGCGAGACGGTGGCGGGGCGGCGCACGACGTCGGCGCTGTCGGCCGCCGCGGGGGCGCTCGTCGGGACCAACGGCGGCTTCTTCGTCATCGACCCGCGCGATGGCATCCCCGGCGAACCGGCCGGCATCGGCGTCTACCAGGGGCTGCTGCAAAGCGAAGCCACCACCGGGCGGCCCGCGCTGCTGCTCGGGGACCGTCCCTCGATCGGCGTCCCGCGGACCGCGCTCACCGTCGGCGGCCACGAGGTCGACGGCGTCAACCGCAAGCCCGGCGTCATCCGCAACTGCGGCGAGCCCGGCGACGTCCCGACAGACCGGCCGCTGCACGACACGACCTGCACCCACGCGGACGAGCTGGTGCTCTTCACCCCGCAGCTCGGCACGCCCACGCCGGCCGGCAACGGCGTCGAAGCCGTGCTGGACGCTCACGACGTCGTCACGGCGGTGCGTCCCGCGGGCAGCGACGTGCCCGCCGGCGGGCACACCGTGCAGGGCATCGGCACGGCGGCGACGTGGCTGACCGACCGCGCCGCGCCGGGCGCGAAGCTGCCGGTCGGGACCCGGATCTTCGAAGCCGGCCGGCCGATCCACCCTGCCGGCGTCGTCAACGGCGGCCCGTGGCTGGTCCAGGGCGGCCGGATCGCGGTGAACGCGGCGGCGGACGGCATCGTGCACCCGGGCGACCCGTCGTTCGTGTACGGCTGGGGCGTCAAGCGCAACCCGCGCACGATGGTCGGCCTCGACCGCCAAGGCCGGCTGCTGATCGTCACCGCCGACGGCCGTCAGCCGGGGTTCGCCGAAGGGCTTTCGCTGATCGAGGGCGCGCGGCTGATGGCGCGGCTGGGCGCGGTGACCGCGATCAACCTCGACGGCGGCGGCTCGACGGCGATGGCGATCGACGGCAAGCTGGTCAGCTCGCCGTCGGACGCGACGGGCGAGCGCCCGGTCGGTGACGCGCTGCTGGTGCTGCCGCGGGGCTGACTCAGGACAGCGCTGCGACGCCGAGGGCGAGCAGCCTGGCGACTTGAGCATCTCCGGTTGAGCTTGTACCCCTGAGACAAGTTGCCTACAGTAGCCAGTAAACTCGCTTGTAGGTTCTGCAGCCGCTCCTTCGCAGTCGCCACTGAGCCCAGCGTGCCATTCATCGCCTCGATACAGACGACTATCGCCAAAGGGTCAGGCGTCGCGCTAGGTCAGTTCACGGCCAGTCGGTGCCAGCCGCCCAAGGTCACTGTCGTAGCCTTCTGGTCATGGCAAGTAGGCATCCGACCACCCCAGACACGCCGTTCCCCACTACGGGGCTCCACTGGCATGGTCACACAATATGGGTGCCGCTTCGAGGCAGGTGGACCAACGTAGAACACCAGCCCGAGGAGAAGGTTCGGCAAGAGTGGGTGCGTCGACTGTGGGAACACGGCAAGTTCTCGCTGCAGCAGATGGACCAAGAACGTCGAACCCATCACGGCCGGCGATCACCCCGCGCTGACATCGTCGTTTGGCATAGTTCGGCCGACAAAGAAGCGGGACGCGAGCCTGTGCTTGTCGTGGAGACCAAGGCGGATGAAGGACCCGTCCGCCCCGCCGACTTCTGGCAAGGTGAGTCGTATGCGCGCGCCGCTGGCGCACGCTTCCTCGTGCTCGCGAATTCTACCGGACATGTCACGTTCGAGCTGATAACCGGTCTTCCCGGACGTGCGCGACAGATCAACGACTGGCCGACAAGTGAGGATCTTGCGAACAACAGTCGACTTGAGGCACTGATCGGTCGCCTGGAAGTGTTCGATCGCGAGCAGTTCCAGCGCGTGCTGTTTGATTGTCACAGCTTGTTACGCGACAATCATGCAATGAGTCCGGATCGGGCGTTTGATACCATCTCGAAAGTACTGTTCATCAAGTTGCATATCGAGCGCTCGCAAGCTCACGAAACGTTTACCACGAAGTATCTCTCAGAATCTTCGAGGTTTTTCAAAAACCCAAGACTTTCCATCCATGAACAAATGTTTGATCAGACGAAGGCGGCATACTCCGCAGACGACCTGTTTCCAGAAGATGATCGACTAGATATATCCGGAGACACTTTCCGTGATCTCGTATCCAAGCTAGAGCGATTTAACCTTTCGAAAACAGGCGAAGATATCAAGGGGATCGCATTCGAAAGGTTCTTGGGCACCACCTTCCGCGGAAACCTTGGACAGTACTTTACGCCACGGCCTGTCGTCGACTTCATGGTGAGCCTACTGAACCCCAAGGAGGGCGAGCTTATTTGCGACCCGGCAGCTGGATCTGGCGGGTTCCTCATTCGCGTTTTCGATCACATACGCGATGAGATCGCTGCCGATATCGCGAAGCAAAGGCAAGAGATAATCGATTCAATCTCTGCGGAATACCCAGAAGATGCGAACGAAATCAACCTGGTTCACCGTGATCAAAGAATTGAATCCGCCGTTGAAGAACTGAATAAGCAGCTTGCGCCGAGCCGCCCGGACGGCGGCCCAACTGAAACACGCGTCGGCAAGTTGGCATGGAAATGCATTTACGGAGCAGACAAAGAGCCTCGCGCAGCACGTACCGCCAAGATGAACATGATCATGCATGGCGACGGACACGGCGGAATCCACTGGCACGATGGCCTGGTTGACACCAATGGAATATTCGAAGGTCGATTCGATGTTGTAGTGACGAATCCGCCATTTGGCGCAATTGTCAATGCGTCTCAGCGCATTGGCGCATCACCAGAAGTTGACGTATCCGACGACAGGGATTATCGCCGACGACAGCAGGAGCGCTACGGGGCCGAGTGGGTCTCAGCGCATGACCGAGTTGCCGCAGCACGAGGAACCAAGATTCTCGACATGTTCGAGATTGGCGAGAACACCAAGTCTCGCAAGACAGAGCAGATGTTCTTGGAGCGCTGCCTTCGCCTGCTGCACCCCGGCGGACGGCTTGGTATCGTGCTCCCCAACGGCAATCTCAATTCTTCATCTCAGGCCTGGCTTCGACGTTGGGCCGAAGGCAAAGCATTCCTACGCGCAGTCGTCGCACTACCTGCCGAGACATTCAAATTCTCGGGCGCCTCGGTCAATGCCTCTGTGGTCTTCATGCAGAAGTTTACCAAAGAGGACGAAGAGCGGTGGAATCAATGCTGGGACAATGCGCTTGAACTGACCGAAGTTGATTTCGCCCCGAAGCGCACCAATCTTCTCGAGAGGATGACTCCAGACCTCCTTCATTCAGATGATGCCGATCTGATGGCAATTCTCGAGCACCTTGAGCGCCTTGGCATAATTCGCACGTTGCCCGAATTGTCTCGAATTCGCAAGGTCGGTTTGATTCGCAGCGGTCCGGAAACGGTACTTCGAGCGCCCAGGTGGAGTGGGCAACCAAATCAAGAAGCGCGAGCCTTGAAGGTCCAATACAAAGAAAAGGCAGCGCACGTGCCCGGCCTCCAGGCAGCCATGACAACGCTCAGGTCCGAACTGAAGAAGCTTGACATCGAACAGTCCGCTTTGATGTGGGCAACGGTGCGGACAATGTTCGATTATGATGTCTTCATGGCCACCCCAACAAGGGTCGGAATTACAGCAACCGGCGAGACTGGCGACTCGATCACCAATGATCTTCCAGCTATCCTGCACGCATGGCAGGAATTCAAGGCGACCCTCAAGACGGAGGACTGGTGACCGTTCCCAAGTCTTTCATAGTTCACTTTTCAAAGCTTGAGCGCTGGGATTCACCTCAGACTCCCACAAGCGATTCATTTCTGTATCCCGTAGCATGCCTTGGCGATATAGCTGAGATTCGCCTGGGAACCCAGGTCCCCCGAAAAGGCGCACAAGGCAGCGGCACCGACGTTCCGTATCTTCGAGCAGCCAATGTGCAGCGAGGATACCTAAGCCTCGCCAGCGTCAAGAGCATGCGAGTATCACCGGACACAGTCGAGCGCCTAGAACTTTCACCCGACGATGTACTCTTCGTCGAAGGCAATTCTCGAGAAGAGGTCGGCCGCTCCGCAGTGTGGACGGACAGCAACAAGCAAATGATCATTCAAAACTCGATTGTACGCGCGCGCCTCACCAGCGAAAATGTGCTTCCCGAGTTCGTTTCGACATGGTTCAACAGTGACGCGGGCGGGACGTATATCCGAGATCAGGCAACCACAACCACCGGCTCGCTCTGGCACATAGGCGCAGGAAAACTCGCGTCAGCACCCCTGCCGATACCACCAGTCAACATTCAGCGTGAGCTAGTAGCAACATATTCCGAGACACTCAGCCGCTCAGATAAGGCGAAGCAGGCTGCGGCCAGTATCTACAGCGCCAGTTGGAAACAATTTATTTCTCAACTTGTCACCACCAAAGAGGCGTCGATTGCAATCGGTAAGGCCAATGCGGTGCGCTTCTCCTCATTGGAGCGATGGGACACGTTGGAAGCTCCCACGATTCTCAGTAGTGCGTATCCCGTAGCATGCCTTGGCGATATAGCTGAGATTCGCCTGGGAACCCAGGTCCCCCGAAAAGGCGCACAAGGCAGCGGCACCGACGTTCCGTATCTTCGAGCAGCCAATGTGCAGCGAGGATACCTAAGCCTCGCCAGCGTCAAGAGCATGCGAGTATCACCGGACACAGTCGAGCGCCTAGAACTTTCACCCGACGATGTACTCTTCGTCGAAGGCAATTCTCGAGAAGAGGTCGGCCGCTCCGCAGTGTGGACGGACAGCAACAAGCAAATGATCATTCAAAACTCGATTGTACGCGCGCGCCTCACCAGCGAAAATGTGCTTCCCGAGTTCGTTTCGACATGGTTCAACAGTGACGCGGGCGGGACGTATATCCGAGATCAGGCAACCACAACCACCGGCTCGCTCTGGCACATAGGCGCAGGAAAACTCGCGTCAGCACCCCTGCCGATACCACCTCTCGAAGCGCAGCGTTCCCTCGTTCGCGACCTTAAATCTGGCCTTAAGACCGCATCAGCTGCAGAATCCGACTCGATCAAGATTCGAGATGAAGCGGAACTTGACCTGCGCAACGCTCTCATCCAGGCTAGGCCAAATGCAAAACTTCATAATCCTGCAGAATTTAAAGATAGAGCCCGAAGAGGGATCCTGCCTTCGGCAACGCAGCAATGAATGACCTCGCGTTCGGTGCGGATCAGCCCGAAGTCTTTCCAATTACTACAAACGGTGACCGCGTGGCTAGCGCGCAAATTGACCTCAGACACGACCGGCGAATATGCACGCTACTGATCCTGCCGCGACGGTTACTCAGGAGAGCGCCGCAACGCCAAAGGCGGGCAGCGTGGCGACCTTGAGCACATCGGGTCCGATATAGACGAAGTGGGCGCGGCTGCGCCAGCGCCACGACGGCCGCGGAGACGACCACCCACGTCGTCCGGCCCTGCGACCAGGCTTGCGATCGAGCGCCGTGAAACCGCCCGTGATCGTGGCGGCGATGGTCATGAGCCCAGCATCGTAGTGTTGGATGTCCGCGTGGAGCAGAAGAAATCATCCGAGCGGCTGGTGTTCTTCACCGACGCCGTGGTCGCGATCGCGCTGACGTTGCTGGTCCTGCCGCTCACCGACCTCGTGCCGGAGCTGGTCGCGGAGCACAAGCCGGCGCTCGAGGCCGTCACCGACAACTGGTCGAAGATCGTCAGCTTCCTGCTCAGCTTCCTCGTGATCGGCCGGTTCTGGTCCGTCCACCACCGCATCTTCGAGCACGTGCGTGCCTACAGCACCGCGCTCATGCGCGTCAACTTCCTCTGGCTGCTGACGATCGCCCTGCTGCCCTTCCCCACTCAGCTGATCGGCGCGTACCAGTCCGAACGCTTCACCGTCACGTTCTACCTGGGGACGCTCCTGGCCAGCAGCCTGTGCCACACGGCGCTGGTCCTCATCGTCCGCCACGACCCGCAGGTGCGCGGGGACGCCGAGCCGGTGCCGGACGAGATGTTCTGGAACTTCGTGGTGAGTTCGGGCGTGTTCGCGCTCGCGTTCGTGGTGGGGTTCATCAAGCCCGGTTTCGGCTATTTCGTCCTGCTGTTGCTGGCGTTCCCGGCGACGATCGTCCGCCGGGCGCTGGGGCGCGCCGGTAAATGAGTGGGCCGCGCGGCGCGGGCCCGCTATCGTGCCGGTGACCGTGACTCGACGCCGGGAGGTGAGCCCCATGAACGCTGTTTCGATGTGGGTGCTCCCCTCGTCGTCACGGTCGGGCGACTGACGTAGGGGTCGCCGGGAGCGCTTGACGCACTCCCGAAAGGTACAGACCTATGCAAACCACGCATTTCACCTCGGGTGAGCCCGCGGTGGTGATCACGCGGGTCGCGCAGCGGCAGTGGCACGCGCTGGAGGACGACCGGGTGGTCGGCCGCGGCGAGGCGTCGGCCCGGCCCGACGGGCGGATCTTCGTCAGCATCGACGCCTGGCACCGCTCGGTCTTCGACCAGCTCGCCGACGCGATGCTGGCGCAGCTCCCGGCCCCGCTCCACACGATCGTCGACGAGACCGACGTCGAGCTGACGGCCGGCTGGGAACGAGCCGGCTTCACGACCCGGCGTCGCGAGTGGGAGTACGTCGTGCCCACCGGCTCCGGCCTTGTCCTCCCGCCGCAGGGCGTGACGATCGTGCCCCGCGGCTCGGCGTCGGAGGGCCCGCTACGGGCGTTGGACCGCGTGATCCGCGCCGAAGTCGAGTCGACGGTCGGCTGGCAAGAGATGCCGGCCGAGGTGCTGGTCCGGCCGGCCGGGGACACCATCGTCGACCCGGCGTTGTACGCGGCCGCGGCCGAAGGGGATTCCTACGTCGGGCTGGTCCGGGTGGTCCAGGTGACTCGGCTGCCCCGCATCGGCCTGATCGCGGTCCGCGCGGACCGGCACCGCCGCGGCATCGCCCGGGCGCTGCTGGCCGAGGTGCTGGGTTCGTTGCACGCCAGGGGAATCCCCACGGCGACGGCGGAAGTGAACGAAGCCAACCCGGCGGCGACGGCGCTGTTCGAGGGCATCGGAGCTCGGCGGGCGAGCAGCAACCTGGAACTGGTGCGCCATGGCGGATAAGGGCGGCATCGAAGTCGAGGGCACCGTGCTCGAGTGCCTGCGCAACGCCACGTTCAAGGTGGAGCTCCCGAACGGGCACCAGGTGCTGGCGCACATCAGCGGGAAGATCCGGAAGAACTACATCAAGATCCTGCCGTACGACCGGGTATTGGTGGAGCTGAGCCCGTACGACCTGAGCCGAGGCCGGATCCTGTTCCGGTACCGGAACTAGCCCGGGGCGCGGTCCGGGAACCCGCGGGCTCCCGGACCGCGCTCAAGCCAGCTCCGCCCGCCACTTCCGCTCGATTTCCCGCAGAAAAGCGGGATCGCTCTCCGCCACTCGCGGAAAACTCTCCAGCCGCTCATAAGGACGGCAGGCGTCGATGATCGCGCGGCTGTTGAACGGCGGTGCGCCCTCCAGCGACAGCGGGTCCAGCTTGCTGCCCCACGTCCGCTTCATCACCTCGATGTCGACGTCGGGATCACTGCGGGTCGACATCGCCCAGATGACCTGGTCGAGATCCGCCGAGTCGATGTCGTCGTCCACCACGACCACGTACCGGTTCATGTACGCCGCCGCCGGGCACTGCGCGGTCAGGTACGCCACCTGGCGCGCGTGCCCGGCGTAGCGCTGCCTCAGCGACACCGCGATGAACAGCCGTCCGCCGCCGGATTCGTGGGCCCAGGCCTTGACCACACCCGGGACGCCCGAAGCCGCGAGCTCGTCCTGGATCATCGCCGACTTCATCACCGTGCGCATGTACGAATAGTCGTGCGGCGGCTTGCCCGGCGGGGCACCGAGCAGGATCGGGTCGTCGCGGTGGTACAGCCGCGTGATGTCCACGGCGAGGTTCGGCCGGCGGCGGCCCGTGTAGTACCCGGTCCACTCGCCGAACGGTCCCTCCTCGCGCAGGTGGTCCGGCCGCAGCCAGCCCTCGATCGCCAGCTCGCTGCCCGCCGGGATCGGCAGCCCGGTGGCCGGCCCGGTGACGACCGGGACGCGCTCGCCCAGCACCGCCCCGGCGTACTCCAGCTCGGAAATCCCGTGCGGGACCTCCGTGCCGCCCAGCACGAGCAGCAGCGGGTCGTGTCCGAACGAGACGGTCACCGGGGCGCGGCCCTCGCGTTCGAACCAGCGCCGGATGTTCTGGTCGCCGTGCTTGCCCGGCACCACCGCGAGGGTGACGCTCCGCCCCTCATCGGCCACCTCCATCCGGTAGCACCCGCCATTGTGGACGCCGGTGTCCGGGTCGCTGGTGACGACGAAGCAGCCCGTCCCGATGAACCGTCCGCCGTCGTGCTCGTGCCACCGCGGCACCGGGAACGTCAGCAGGTCGACCTTCTCGCCGGGGATCTCGTTGGCCAGCAGCGGCGCGTCCTCGACCGGCCGCACCGGGAAGTCGCGGGCCGCGGCCGCCCAGCGCGACGGCTTCCCGCGCAGGGCCTCGACCACGCCGGCGTCGTCGAGGTCGTCCCCCAGGCGCAGCGTCCGCCCGAACCGTCGCGGCGAACCCGTGCTGCCGGTGAGCACGCGCATCCCGGCCGGATACCCGGCGATCTCGTCGAAGAGCACCGCCGGCGCGCCCGGCAGCCGGCAGCTCAGCTCGGCGATCCCGCCCAGCTCGAGGTCCCAGTGCGCGCCCCGCACGGTGCGCAGCTCCCCGAACCCGGCGACGGCGTCGAGGTGCGAACGCAGGCTCAGCAGCGGTTCCGTCACGACTCGTCCCCGGCGAAGTGCGCGGCGACGACCGGCCAGAGGTCGGGCCGTTCCAGCAGGCTCAGGTGCCGCGCGTGGTCGAGCACCTGCAACCGCGCGCCTGCGATCCCAGCGGCCAGCTCCTGGGACATCGATGGCGGCGTCGCGTAGTCCTCGGCGCCGACGAGGACCAGCGTTTCGGCTCGGACGTCGCCGAGCCGGTCCCGCGCGTCCAGCGCGCCGAGGGCCCGGCACGCGGCCGCGTGGGCCTTCGATTCGGTCGCAACGAAGAGGTCACACACCCGCTCGACCTCGTCCGGATGCGATGCGCGGAAGGCGTCGGCGAACCACCGGTCCCGCTGGAACTCCAGCTGCGCGACCCGGTCCAGGCCCACCGCGCGCTCGGCCCGCTGCGCCCATTCGGCGACGCTGTCCGGGCCGTACCACGCGGTCGCGTCGGCGAGGACGAGCCGGTGCACGAGGTCCGGCCGGCTCGCGGCGAGCACCAGCGCGGTGCTGCCGCCCATCGACAGCCCGATGACGTCCGCCGAGCCCGCGCCGAAGTCCTCGATGACGGCGGCCGCGTCGGCGGCCATGTCGTCCACAGTGAACTCCGAACCGTCCCAAGAGGACTCGCCGTGCCCGCGGGTGTCGATCGCCAGCACCCGGTGCGACGTGCCGAGGTACTCGGCCACCGGGTCCCAGACCGCGCCGCTGAGCGCGAGGGGGTGCAGCAGCACGACCGGGCGGCCGTGCGTCCCGGTGCGGTGGACGTGCAGTTCTTTCACGCGCTCTTCCTTCCCTCGCGGGCTTCGCGGCGGGCGGCCGCGGCCTTGATCGCGGTGCGGATCTCGCCGTAGGTGCCGCAGCGGCAGATGTTGCCCTCCAGGTGCTCGCTGACGTCGTCGTCGGTCGGCCGCGGGTTCTCCGCCAGGAGCTCGTGGGCCATCAGTACGAACCCGGGAATGCAGTAGCCGCACTGCATCGCGCGGGCCGCGACGAACTCCTCGACCACCTCGTCGTCGTCCGGGAGGCCGTCGGCCGTCGTGATCCCGGCGCCGTCGTACCGCGCGGCGCGGGCCAGGCAGCTCGACACGCTCTGCCCGCCGGCCAGCACCGTGCAGGCCCCGCACGCACCGACGCCGCAGCCTTCGCGGGCGCTCGTCACGCCGAACTCGCGGCGCAGCACGTCGAGCAGCAGCTCGTCATCGGCGACGGCGAGGCGGCGGCGCCGTCCGTTGACGGTCAGCTGGATCTCCCTCATGACTGCTCCTGCTCGGTGATCGCGGTGAGGATCCGTTCCGGGGTGAGCGGCAGCTCGGTCAGCCGCACGCCGGTCGCGTCGCGCACGGCGTTGGCGATCGCCGGGGCCAGCGGGATGATCGCGGTCTCGCCGACGCCCTTGGCGCCGAACGGGCCGGTCCGATGTGGACTCTCGATGACGATCGGCGTCAGCTTGTCCGGCATGTCCTTGATGGACGGCAGCTGGTAGTCCAGCAGGGTGCCGTTGACGATCTGGCCCTCGTCGAACACGAGCTGGTCGAACAGCGCGTGCCCGACGCCCATGATCGCCGCGCCGGAGAGCTGCTGCTCGACCATGGCCGGGTTGATCGCCCGGCCGACGTCGCCGGCGACCGCGAGGTGCTCGATGTGCACCCGCCCGGTCGCGGTGTCCACGGTGAGCTGGACGGCGGCGGCGCCGGCGAACCAGTGCTCGGTGACCTGCGGCGACTGCCCGGTCTCGTGGTCGTACGGCTGCCACGACGTGCTGAAGTTCGCCTCCGCGGTGAGCGTGGTGCCTCGCGCGCCGAAGTGGGCGAGCAGCAGGTCCGGGATGCTCACGGTGGCCTGGCTCTGGGCGCTGACGAGCCCGTCGCCGGTGATCTTGAGGTCGGTCGCCTCGACGTCGAAGTGCTTGGCCGCAAGGGCGATCAGCTTGTCCCGCATGGACTCCGCGGCGAGCCGGACGGCGTTGCCCGTGTGGTAGGTCGAGCGCGAGCCGGCGGTGATCGTGTCGTACGGCGTGACGTCGGTGTCCGCGCCGATGACGCGCACCCGCCCCTCGCCGAGGCACAGCACCTCGGCGGCGATCTGCGCCATGATCGTGTCGCTGCCCTGGCCCATGTCGACGGTGCTGATCAGCACGGTCGCCGAGCCGTCCTGGTTGAGCTGGACGGTGGCGTTGGAGATCGTCGGGGTGAGCACAGCCTTGATCCCGACCGCGACCCCGCGGCCACGCAGGAACCGCCCCTCGGCCGGCGGCAGCGGCTCGGACCAGCCGATGGCCTCGGTGACGGCGTCGAGGCAGCCGACGAAGTCCGCGCTGTGCATCGGCGTGCCGACCGGGGCGATGTCGCCTTCCCGCAGCAGGTTGCGCCGCCGGAACTCGGCCGGGTCCTCGCCGCGTTCGCGCGCGAGTTCGTCCACAAGGGACTCGTGGGACCACGTCACCTGCGGCACCCCGAAGCCGCGGAACGGCCCGGCGGACGGCTTGTTCGTGTAGACGCACCGGGAGCGCACGCGCACGCTGTCCACTTTGTACGGTCCGGTCGCGACCATGCCCGACTTGGCCGTGATGCGCGGCCCGACGTCGGCGTAGGCGCCGGTGTCGTAGCGGACGTCGGCGGTGGCGGCGACGATCCGGCCGTCCTCGCCGGCGGTCATGCTCCCGGACACCGCGGCGCCGTGACGCGTGGTGAGCAGGAACGCCTCTTCCCGTGTGGCGGTGATGCGCACGGCCTTGCGCTGCGTCCAGGCCAGGGCCGCGACCAGCGGCTCCAGCCGGTCGTACATCTTGGCGCCGAAGCTGCCGCCGAGCGGCGCGGTCCGCACCCGGACCCGGTTGAGCGGCAGGTCGAGCAGGTCGGCGAGGCTCTGCCGGACGTACGACGGCGTCTGCGTCGTCGCTAGCAGTTCGACCCGATCGCCCTCGGGCCACGCGGCCGCGTACGGCAGCTCGATCGGCACGTGGTGGGTGGGCGGCGCCCAGAACTCCGCGCTCACCGTGGTTCCTTGCGCCGCGTCCGGGTCGCCGCGGCGGAGGGTGAACTCGTAGTTGACGTTGGTGTCGCGCTTGCCGCGCAAGTGCTTCAGGTCGCCGAACACCGCCGACGGCCGGAGTTCTTCGTGCACGAAGGAGCTCCCGGTGATGGCGTCGTCGACGTCGTACACCGGGTCCAGCTCGTCGTACTCGACCTGGATCTCTTCGGCCGCGTACCGGGCCTGCGCGACGCTGTGCGCGAGGACCGCCGCGACGGGCTCGCCGACGTACCGGACCTTGCCCACGGCGAGGCACGGCTGGTCGGAGAACGCGGGGCCGGTCATCATCCGCTCGCCGAGCAGGGCGAACAGATCCGCGCCGGTGACGACCGCGACGACGCCCTCGGCCGCGAGCGCCCGGGACGTGTCGACCGCGACGATCTTCGCGTGCGGCCGGGTGCTGCGGTGGACGGCGACGTCGAGGCACGGCCGGACCGGCTGCTCGGCGGCGTACCGGAACTCGCCGCGGACCTTGGCGCGCCCGTCGGTGCGGGCCCACCGCTCACCGACGGCGGCGCCGCCCGAGGAACGGGATCCGTCGCTCATCGTCTCGCTCCTTCCAGGAACCTCGCACGGCTTCTTCGACGGCCACCAAGCCGAGCCGCGTCTTGTAAGCGCTTCCCCCGCGCACGTCCGGCAGCGGGTCGATCAGCGGCCCGGCGACCTCTTTCGCCGTCGCGACGACGTCGTCGACCGGGGTGTCGCCGGGGATTTCGAACTGGGTGAACACGGGCACGTGCGCCAGCGCGCCGAGCCCGAGCCGGACCTGTCGGCGGCCGCGCGAGGCGGGCACCACCAGCGCTGCGGCGGACGCGGCCGGCCAGTCGTTGACCGCGAGGCTCGACAGCTTGGCGAAGTGCGCGCCCGCGTCTTCGGGCTGCCGCGGGATCTCGACCGCCGTGATGATCTCGCCGGGCCGCAAGGCCGTCTGCTGGAAGTCGACGAAGAACTCCCGCGCGGGCACGGTCCGCTTCCCCCGCGACGACGTGAGCTCGACGCGCGCGTCGAGCACCATCAGCGCGGTCGGCGGGTCGAGCCGGTAGTCACCGTGCGCGAGGTTGCCGCCGACGCTCGCGGTGTTGCGGACGCGGGGGTTGGCGACCCGGCCGTAGACCTCGGCGGCCAGCGGCGCGACCTCCCGCACGAGCGGACTGGTTTCCATCTGCCGCAGGGTGACCAGCGGGCCGGCGCGCAGGCCGTCCTTCGTGCGGGTGAGCTCGCCGAGGCCCGGGACGGCGCCGATGTCGACCAGATCGGACGCGAAGAGCACGCCCTGCTTGAGCAGGATCTGGACGGCGGTGCCGCCGCCGTAGACCATCGCGTCTTCACCGGCCGCCATGAGCGAGCACGCTTCGCCGAGCGTGTCCGGGTAGTGGTAGACGGGCATCAGCCCTGCTTCCCGAACAGGCGCGCCAGCAGGCGGCGCCACCACGAGACGCGCTCGGGTGCGGCCGGGCCGTTGCGCCGCTCGAGGACGCTGCGCAAACCCGGGTTGTCCGGCCCCGGCGGGCCGGCGGCGCAGATCTCGGAGAAGGCCGCGACGAACTCCTTCTCGACCTCCTGCGAGCGCCGGCGCACGAGCGACTCGCCGAGGCGGCCGATCCGGCCCCAGATCGCGATGTCGAGGTCGTAGTCCACTTTGGACGACTCCGGTCCGTCGGGCTGGACGCCGAGCCGAGCGTCGATCTTGATGGAGCTGCCGAGCTTGTGGTCCTCGCCCTTGAGCAGCGCCCGCACCAGTTCCGGCTCGCGCAGCTCGGTGATCTCCGCGGAGAACCCGGCGCTGAACCGGACGTGCGCGATCTCGTTCACCAGCCGGCCGCGGTAGTGCGCGGCGTCCGCCCGGTCCAGTTCGGTGCAGCCGGGCACGCTGACCCGCATCGAGTCGGGATCGAGGAAGTGCGCGAACACGCGATCGTGCCCCGCGGGGACGAGGAAGGAGGATCCGAGCTTCATATATGACCACCAGAGAGGACTAGGTGTCTAATATAGAGGACACTAACACGGTCCTGGCGACACGCAAACCCGCTCGGCTACCGTGCGCGAAGGAAGAACGACGAGGGGCGAGGATGACGAGCGACGTACCAGCGGTGCTGAGCGCCGTGCGGCTCCTGGAGCGGATCGCCCGGGACTGGCCGGAACCGGTGGCCTCCGGGGTGCTGATCGAGGAACTGGGCCTCAACCGCAGCACCTGCTACAACATCCTCGGCACCCTGCAGCGCGCCGGCTGGACCACCAGCCGCGACGGCTGGTCGCTCGGCCCGCGGCTGCTCGCGATGGCCCGCCTCTCCGAAGACTGGATGACGGAGATCGTCCAGCAGGAACTCGACGATCTCAACCAGCGGATAAACTTCGTCGTCTTCGCCGTGCAGCCGCACGGGAAGGGCGAGTACTCGGTACTGGCCAAGGGCGACCGCGGCAAGGGCGTGCGGATCACCGTCGGCGTCGGCGACACGTTCCCGTTCTCCGCGCCGGCCATCATGCGCGCGTTCCACGCCTGGTCCGAGCCGGCCGAAGTCGACCGGCTGAGCGACCGGTTCGACGTCGAGGCGTTCACGGCCGAGACGGTCACCGACCCCGGCGAACTGCGCGGCATCCTCGACGACACCCGTGAACGCGGGTACGCCCGGAGCATCCGCGAGTACGACCTCGGCCAGTCCGGCGTCGCGGCACCGGTGTTCGACGCGCAAGGCCGCGTCTGCATGGTCGTCTGCTCGCTGGCGTTCGCTTCGGAGCTCAACGAGTCCACTGTGGATCATTACGGTGACCTGATCCGCGAATGCGGGCTGCGCATCACCGAACGCACCGGCGGTGCGGCGAAAACAGCGGAATAGCTCCGCATCTGCGGAGGATGCGCGATCCAGCGGCCTGGATCGCGCCTTGACCTCTGCCCTCCGGCTCGCTTACGGTTCCGCATGCAGGACTCGATGTCCTAGATAGAGGACAAGACTTCCGGCCCACGGCGGCCCGGAAAGGAGATCCCGTGTCCGAGGTCGCGCTCGCCCGGAAGCCCTGGGCCAAGACACTGAACCGCACGCAGTGGCGGTCGCTGCTCGCCGCGAACCTCGGCTGGCTCTTCGACGGCTTCGAGACCTACGCGCTGATCCTGACCGCGAGTCTCGTCCTGAGGACACTCGAACCCACCGCACCGGCGACGCAGGTGGCGTTCCTGACCGGCGCCACGATCGCCGTCACGCTGCTCGGCTGGGGTTTCGGCGGGATCGTCGGCGGGGTGTTCGCCGACTACTTCGGCCGGCGCAAAGCCCTTCTGACGTCGATGGTGCTCTACGCGGCGTTCACCGGTCTCACCGCGGTTTCCTGGTCGTGGACGTCGTTCCTCGTTCTCCGGTTCATCACCGGGTTCGCGCTCGGTTCGGAGTGGGGCACCGGCACGTCGCTGGTCGCCGAGACCTGGCCCGCGCACGCCCGCGCCAAGGCCGCCGGCCTCATGCAGTGCGGGCTCGGGCTCGGGTTCTTCCTCGCCTCGGCGTGCTGGTACTTCATCGCGCCACTCGGGCCGGACTCCTGGCGGTACATGTTCCTCATCGGCGTGCTGCCCGCGCTGTTCGCGTTGTGGTTGCGCCGCAAGGTGCCCGAGTCCGACTCCTGGACCAGCGCGCACCGCCGCCGCCGGGAGCTGAAGGAGCGGGGCGGCGAGCTGACCGCTCACGAAAAGTCGTTCACCCGGCTGACCCTGCGCCAGATCATGGTCGACCCCAAGCTGCGCAGGCTGACCATCCTCGGTTCGCTGATGTCCCTGGTCACCACCCTCGGCTGGTGGGGCATCTCGACGTGGGTCCCCGCCTACGTCGCCTCGCGCGCCGCCGGCGAGGGGCATTCGGCGACCGCGTGGGCGAGCGGTGCCGGGATGATCTACAACGCCGGCGCGATCGCCGGGTACATCGCCTTCGGCTTCATCGCCGACCGCGTCGGCCGGAAACCCGCGGTACTGCTGTACTTCGCCGCGTCGCTGGTCCTCACCCCGGTGCTGTTCCTGTGGACCCACAGCCTCGGCCTGATCGTGGTCGTGCTCGTCGTCAACGGCTTCTTCACGCTCGGCCAGTACACGTGGATGCCGGTGTGGCTGCCCGAGTTCTACCCCACCCACCTGCGCGCCACCGGCGCGGCGTTCGTGTTCAACGCCGCGCGGTTCATCGCCTTCCTCGGCCCGCTCACCGCCGGCGCGATCATCTCGAAGCTCGGCGGGTACGGCGTCGCCGCGACCGCCGTCGGGTCGATCTACGTGCTGGGCCTGGTCGTCGCCCCGTTCTGCCCCGAGACCCGGGGCCAAAAGCTGCCTGACTGATCCCGCGAAAGGGAACTTCCTTGTCGACCCTCCAGACGCCCACCGGGACCGGTGGGCTCACCCCCGCGCGCTCGTACACCGGCCGAATCCTGTTCTTCGCGTTCCTAGGCACGCTCTTCGACGGCGCGGAGCTCAACCTCGTCGGCTACCCGCTGTCCTACCTCGCGGAAAGCTTCCACGTCAGCACCATCCAGATCATCCAGGTCGCCACGCTGCAGGGGTTCGCCTCGATCGCGGGCGGGATCCTGTGCGGCTGGCTCGGCGACCTCTACGGCAGGCGGTGGACCTACACCGGGTCCGTGCTGGCGTTCGGCGTCGCCGCGCTGCTCGGCGGGCTCGCGCCGAACTACTTCCTGTTCCTGCTGACCCGGTTGCTCGCCGGAGTCGGGATGGGCGGGTTGTTCGGGCTGTCGTTCTCGATGTTCGCCGAGTGCTGGAAGACGCGCAAGCGCGGCATGATGGGCGGCTCGATCCAGGCGATGTACTTCGTCGGCCAGATCCTGACCGAAGGCGTGGTGTACGTGTGCCTCGTCGAGTTCGGCGAAGAGCGCGGCTGGCGCACGGGGTACGTCCTGATCGGCGTCACGACGCTGGTGATCGGCATCGCCGCGGCCGTGCTGCTGCCGGAGTCCGAGCAGTGGCAGGAGTACCAGCGCGAGCTGAAGGCGGGCCGGGTGCCGGAGAAGCTGCGCCGCACGAAGGTGCCGCTGCTGGACGTGTTCCGCGGCGGGTACGCGGGCGGCACGATCCTGTTCATGGGGCTGGCGACGGCGTTGTTCCTGACCACGAACTCGCTCATCTCGTACCTGTCGACGTTCCTGATCAAGGTGGAGAAGGTGCCGCTGGGCACCGCGAGCCTGATCGTCCTCTTGGGACTGGTCGTCACCGGGATCACCTATCCGCTGACCGGGATCCTGTCCGACGTCCTGAAGCGCAAGTGGGCGATGTTCGCGTCGGCGCTGTTCGGCGTGCTCGGGTTCGGCTGGTTCCTGGCCCTGGTGCTGAGCGGTTCGGCCAAGATCGGCACGGACTTCTGGGCGTCGCCGACGTTCTGGGCGCTGATGATGTGCGCCGGCGGCAGCGGCGGGTTCGGCGTGCTCGGCATCTGGATGGCCGAGTTCTTCCCGACGCGCGTGCGGTCGAGCGGCTCGAACCTCAGCTACTACGCCGGACGCGGCTTCGGCGCCGGGCTGTTCCCGCTCGTGGCGCTGTCGCTCGCGGGGACGGTGCCGCTCGCGCTGGCGCTCGGCATCGTCGGCCCGGTGGCCGCGGCGGTCCTGGCGGTGGTGGCGCCGGATTCCACGGGCCGGCGCATCGAGGCAATCGAATGAAGGTCGTCGTCGCGATCACCGGGGCCAGCGGCGCTGCCTACGGGGTCCGGATCCTGGAGCTGCTGGCCTATCGGCCGGACGTCGAGGTGCACCTGGTGCTGTCGAAGGCCGGCGCGGTGACCGTGCGGCACGAGTGCGGGCTTTCCCCGGCGGACCTGGGAAAGCTCGTGACGGTGCACCACCGGCCGGGCGAGATCGGCGCGTCGATCGCCTCGGGCTCGTTCCCGGTGGACGCGATGCTGGTGGCGCCGTGCTCGATCAAGACACTGTCGGCGATCGCGTGGAGCTACACCGACGACCTGGTCAGCCGCGCGGCGGACGTGTGCCTGAAGGAAGGGCGCCCGCTGCTGCTGATGGTGCGCGAGACGCCGTTGCACGTGGGCCACCTGCGGGCGATGACCGCGGCCGCCGAAGCGGGCGCGATCATCGCCCCACCGGTCCCGGCGTTCTACCCGCACCCGGCGACGGTGGACGACCTCGTGGACCACACGGCCCGGCGCGCACTGGCCCGCGTCGGGCTGCGTGAGCCGGCTCCCCTGCGCGGCAAGGAGATCTCAGCCGCGAGGGCTCCGATCGGCGAACTCGACCGTGAAGCCGTCCGGGTCCCGCAGCTGCAACTGCCGCTCGAAGCCGCGGTCACGGGGCGGGCCGGGGACGGGCACCCCACGGGCGACGAAGTCCGCGTACAGCTCGTCGAGGTCGTCGGCCAGGAGTTCGACCTGGACGAACTGCCGCAGCCGATCGGCCGCCTGCTCGACGACGGCGCCGAGCTCCAGCAGGCCGAGCGTGGCGGATTCCAGGCGCAGCAACACGAACCGGCCATTGCGGACTTCGGTGGCGAACCCGAGCGATTCGTAGAAGGGGACCGAACGGTCCAGGTCGGTGACGGGCAGGCTCATCCCGGCGAACGTGATCAAGGCGCACTCCTTCGGCTCAGTGCGCCAAAAGGTGGGCCGGGCGGGCGTTCCGACGCTGCACCCGCTCACTGATCAGCTTAGCCGAGGTCCGCCAGCAGCGCCCGGATCGCCGGGCTCGCGTCGGCACTGCGCCGCCACGCCGCGTGGACTTCGCGCTTCGGCTGACGTCGCAACGGACGCGCGATCAGGTCCTCCCCCAGCGGCGGCCGGGCCAAGCGCGGGATGAGCGCGAGCACCTCGCCTGAAGCGACCAACGACAGTTGCGTCGCGAAGTCGTCGACCAGGTGGCGGACGTCCGGCTCCTCCGGCGCGTCCGCGAACAGGCGCCGGAACCACTGGTGGCACACCGTTCCCGGCGGGCTGGTCACCCACGCGTGGCCCGCGAGGTCGCCGAGCGGTTCGGTGACGGACGCGAGCGGGTGCGACCGGCTCATGACCACGTCGCCGACGTCGGTGTGCACCAGCCGCTGCGTCACCGACGGCGGCTGCGCGGCAGGCAGCCCGTCGGCGTCGTGGACGAGGGCGAGGTCGGCCGTCCCGGCGTCGACGCTGCGCAGCGCTTCCTCGGGGTCCTGCTCGGTGATCTCGACGCGCAACTCGGGACAGCGCACCGACAATCCGCCCAGCACCGGCGCGAGCAGGCCGCGGATGGCGGTCGAGAACGCGACCACCCGCAGCGTCCCGCGTGGCGCGCCTTCGGAGACCGACTGGGCCGCCTCCGCGCAGCGCTCCAGCGCCTGGAACACCTCCGGAGCCGAGTTGGCGATCGCCTGCCCGGCCGGGGTCAGCACGACCCCGCGGCCCGCCGGCGCGAGCACCGGCACCCCGACCTGACGCTCCAGCCGCTTGAGCTGCTGCGACACCGCGGACGCCGTGAACCCCAGTTCGTCGGCCGCCCGCGCGAGCGTCCCGAGCGCCGCCACCGACCGCAACGCCCGGAGCGCACCTACCTCGATCATTAAGTCAGATTACGCAATATCGGCAAGAAAGCATCGCTGGACCACATCAGTCAGGCCGGGCAGGGTCGAGCCATGACCGAATTCGGCGCCAACCTCGTCGCGATGGTGACCCCCATGCAGCCCGGCGGGGCGCTCAGCGAACCCGGCCTCGCGAGCCTCGTCGACCACCTGCTGGCCACCGGCTGCGACGGCCTCGTCGTCGGCGGGACCACCGGCGAGTCCCCCACCCTGACCGAGCCGGAAGCCGCCGGGCTCGTCCGCAGCGTCGTGGCGCGGACCGGGAACCTGGCCCGCGTGATCGCCGGCATCGGCACCTACGACACGGCCGCGAGCGTCCGCCGGGCCCGCGAAGCCGAGGCGGCCGGCGCGGACGGGCTGCTGCTCGTCTGCCCCTACTACTCCCGGCCGACGCAGGCCGGGGTGATCGCCCACTGCCTGGCGGTGGCCGACGCGACCGAGCTGCCGGTGATGCTCTACGACGTTCCCGCGCGGGCCGGCATCGCGATGACGCCGGAGACGCTGGTCGAACTGGCCGCCCACCCCCGGATCCGGGCGGTCAAGGACGCCAAGGGCGACCTGTTCGAGGCGATGACCGTCATGAACCGCACGTCGCTGGCGTACTACTGCGGCATCGACGAGCTGAACCTGCCGTACCTGGCGTGCGGCGCGGCGGGCGTGGTGAGCGTCGTGGCCAACGTGTCGGCCGACCGCACCGCCGGCCTCATCGACGCGGTCCGCCGTGGTGACCTCGAGTCGGCCCGGGTGATCCAGGCTTCGCTGCTTCCGCTGACCGACGCGATCATGCGCTCCGGCCCCGGCGTGACGACAGCCAAGGCGGCGCTGGTCGAGCTGGGCGTGCTCCCGCACGCGACGGTCCGGCTGCCCCTGGTCGAGGGCCGGGTTCTGACGTCTTGAATGAGTCATTCAGGACCTCCCAAGACCTGAATGACTCATTCAAGACAGCGAATCCCGGCCGCCGGACAACCGGCCATCCGTCAGCTCGTGGGCAGCCGGTAGACCGACACGTGCGACGACGACTCCGTCGTGAACTCCCCGCCGGTCCAGTCCGCGTGCCGGGACTCCAGCCCGAACCCCGCCAGCCGGCCCATCAGGTCCAGCTCGGCCGGCCAGATGTAGCGCTGCGGGCAGCGACCCAGCCGCGCCGACCGGCCCGGGCCGAACGTGAAGTGGTGTGACTCCAGGTGCTGGCGCACCGTGTCGTACGTATCCACCCCGAGATACCCCTGCTCGGCGGTGAACACCAGCGCGTCCTGCCCCGGCGGGAGCCGGCGCAGCTCGGGGACGCCCAGCTCGATCACGAACCGGCCGCCGGGGTCCAGATGGCGGGCCGCGTTGCGGAAGCACTCGACCTGCTCGTCCTGGGTGAGCAGGTTCCCGATCGTGTTGAAGACCAGGTAGACCAGCGAAAACCGGCCCGGGGCCGTGGCCGTCGCCATGTCCCCGACGACCACCGGGAGGTCGGCCTTCCTCCGCAGCTGCCCCAGCATCGGCTCCGACAGCTCGATGCCGGTGACGGACACGCCTCGCGCGGCCAGCGGGACGGCGATCCGGCCGGTGCCGATGGCGAACTCCAGCACCCGCCCGCCCCCGGCCAGCGCCGTGAGGCGGTCCACGACGGGGTCCACCACCTCGGGCGCGAACATGCCGCGGCCCGGGGTGTCGTAGCGTTCGGCGGTCTCGACGTCCCAAATGTCTTCCTGGCGCACGCGGACCACCCTCGACGCAACCCCTGAAACTGTCCAACGATTTGAACTTGCCCGATTTCGGGCAAGAATTTGGGTTTCACCTCCACGCAGTGCATGATGACCGGCGTGGAAGACACCGACATCGTCGAGCGCGTGGCCGCGTCCACCGGGTTGCCGCCCGGGGTCGCCGCCCGCGTCGTCGACGATGTCCTGGCCTTCTACCGGACACCCACCGAGCAGTACGTGCGCCGCAGGCACGCCGAGCTGCAGGCCGAAGGCCGGAAGAACCCCGAGATCTTCCCGCTGATCGCCGCCGAGCTCCGGGGTCGGCTCGTCGCCGCGCCCGACCTGTCCGAGCGCCAGCTGCGCCGCATCGTCTACGGCTGAAACAGGCCCGACTCAGCCCCCTAGAAGAAGAGGTTCGCCATGTGCGGGATCGTCGGCTACATCGGCGGCCAGAACGCCGCCCCCATCCTCCTCGAGGGCCTGACCCGGCTCGAGTACCGCGGGTACGACTCCGCGGGCATCGCCGTCCTCGGCCCCAAGGACACCGTGCAGGTCCACCGCGTCGTCGGCCGGGTCCGCAACCTCACCGCCGCGCTGCCCAAGCGCCTGGCCGGCAAGGTCGGCATCGGCCACACGCGGTGGGCCACGCACGGACCCGCCTCCGAGGACAACGCGCACCCGCACACCTCCGAAGACGGCCGGATCTCCGTCGTCCACAACGGCATCATCGACAACGCCGACGCCCTGCGCGCCCAGCTCGCCGACGCCGGCGTCAAGCTCACCTCCGAGACCGACACCGAGGTCCTCGCCCACCTGATCGCGCGGTCCGCCGCCGACACCCTCGAAGACGCCGTCGTCGAGGCGGTCTCGCGGATCACCGGCACGTACGCGATCGCCGTCACCGACTCCGCACACCCGGACCGGCTCGTCATCGCGCGCAACGGCTCGCCGCTGATCATCGGCGTCGGCGAGCGCGAGATGTTCGTCGCGAGCGACCTCGCCGCGCTGGTCCGGCACACCTCGCAGGTCGCGCACCTCGACGACGGCGAGTTCGCGACGGTCTTCGCGACCGGCTACCGGACCTTCACCGTCGACGAGAGCGACACCACGAAGCCCGCCACCGAGATCGACATCGCCGCCGAAGACCTCGACCTCGGCGGGTTCCCGCACTACATGGCCAAGGAGATCCAGGAGCAGCCCGAGTCCGTCGAGCGGATGATCCGCGGCCGGCTGGACCACCGCTTCGGCGTCGCCCGCCTCGACGGCCTCAACCTGACGCCCCGCGAGCTGCGCGGGTTCAGCCGCGTGAAGATCCTCGGCTGCGGCTCCGCGTACTACGTCGGGCAGATCGGCGCGACGATGATCGAGGAGCTGGCCCGGATCCCGGCCGACGCCGAAGCCGCGTCGGAGTTCCGCTACCGCAACCCGATCATCGAAGCCGACACGCTCTACATCGCGGTCAGCCAGTCCGGCGAGACGATCGACACCGCGTTCGCCGTCGAGGAGATCAAGCGCAAGGGCGGCCGGGTCGCCGGCCTGGTCAACGTCGTCGGCTCGACGATCGCCCGCGCCTGCGACGGCGGCGTCTACCTGCACGCCGGCCCGGAGATCGCGGTCGCCTCGACCAAGGCGCTGACGAACATGGCCGTCGGGTTCGCGCTGATCGCCCTGTCCCTCGGCCGGGTGCGCGATCTGTCCAATGCGGACGGACAGCGGATCATCACCGCGATCCGCGCGCTGCCGGACCAGATCCGGACGGTCCTGGCCATGGAAAGTCAGATCGCCGAACACGCGAAGGTCGCGGCCGCCGCGAACAGCCTGTTCTTCATCGGCCGCGTCCGCGGTTTCCCGGTGGCCCGCGAAGGCGCGCAGAAGTTCAAGGAGATCTCCTACCGCCACGCCGAGGCGTACCAGACGTCCGAGCTGAAGCACGGCCCGCTCGCACTGATCGACGAGTCGCTCCCGACGGTCGCGATCGTGCCCGCCGACGAGCTGGCCGACCGCAACCTGGCCGCGATGCAGCAGATCCGCGCCCGCGGCGGCGCGGTCCTGGCGGTGACGCACGACGACGTCGACTTCGGCGAGCTGGACGTCCCGCGGATCGTGGTGCCGCGGACCGAGCCGGAGCTCGACCCGATCCTGCTGATCATCCCGCTGCAGCTGCTCGCCTACCACGCCGCGCTCACCCTGGGCTACGACATCGACAAGCCGCGCAACCTCGCCAAGTCCGTCACGGTGGAGTGAGCCTCAGCCGAGGCGGAAGTCGGCCACCCGGATCGGCGACGGCGTCGTTCCGGTGGAGACCTGCTGGTACATAACGGAAATCACGCCGGTGGCGGCCAGCTGCGAATCGTCGACGTCGACTTCGCCGAACGCTTGCAGGTCCGGGCTGTACACCGTCTTCCAGTCGGTCCACCCGCTCGCCTTGGACGCCGCGACGATCCGGCCGTAGGGCATCACGAGGTAGGCGTTGTCCCCGCGGTCGAACACCAGCTTCGTGCGCTGGGTCGACTCGGGTGACACCGGCACTTCGCGCTTGGTCCAGCCGCCGTCGGCCGCCCGGCTGAGGAAGAACGTCCGGCCGTACTGCTTGCGCTGCGCGGAATAGCTCGTGACGCACTGGGTGAACCGGCCGGGCACGTAGCTGATCACCACGTGCGGCTGCCCCGCCGAGTCGACGGCCTGGCTCTCCTGGTTCATCAGCCCGTGGTCCACGCCGAGCGGGTCGACGACGGTGCCCGGCGACCCCACGGCGACCGGCGTGCCGCCCGTCGTCGCGACGACCGTGCCCGCGTTGGTGCGCCAGGTGCGGCCCCGGTCGTCGCTGTAGACGTAACCGGTGTCGTGGTTGGCGAGCCCGCCGGCGTTGCACAACACGCCGGTGTTGCCCTCGCGCCAGGTGAACGCGGCGTGCAGCCGCCCGCCGGGGCCGTAGGTGATGCCGTGCAGGTACATGTTGCGCGTCGTGCTGGTGACGCCGTTTCCGGCCGTCCACGAGCCGGTCGCCGACGTCCACTTCCCGAGCTTGTGCCAGCTCCCGGCGCTGTACTCGGCGAGCTCGTTGACGCCGTTGCCGGACGTGCCGGTCCGATAGCTCAGCTGCAGCCGCCGCTCCGGCGTGACCACGAACTGGGGGTAGGTGATCGCGCCGAGGTCGACGCCGTTCAGCGTGCGCTGCACCGCGCCGAAGGCGGCCGGCGTCCAGGCGTGCGACGCGGGCGCGGACAGCAGGCCCGCGACCGACTCGACGTAGAAGACCTGGTTGCCGTGGGTGTCCATGGCCACGTGCAGCCGGCCGTCCTCCGGGGAGACGCCCATCGAGATCACGTTGTGCGAGTCGTCGACGGTCAGCTTGTGCGGCAGCACGACGGTCTGCCACGCACCCGTCCCGGCGCGCCGGGCCAGCACCGCGCTGCGGTCCGCGGTGTACCAGGCCGCGTACTGGTAGCCGGCATAGCTGAAGATGCCGCTCTGCTGGAAGGAGTCGTTGTTCACGAGCCCGTCGTAGGAGACGAAGTACAGCGCGGCCGGGTCGAGCCTGGTGTCGCCGATCTTCGTCACGGACACGGCGGCTTCCGCCGGCGCGGCGGGCAGCAGCGAGAGGGCGACGGCCGCCAGCACGCCGAGGATCCGGGAAAGCGTTCTCTTCGTCGCCATGACTGCCCTTCCACTCGATGTTAACGTGAACAGGGTCGTCCGTACCCGGCGTGCCGTCAACCGGCGAATGGGGGTCTCAGGGCTTTCCCGCGAACACCGCGGCCCCGGCGATCTCCTGCCGGTGCTGCCGGGCCTGCTTGGGCATGTTCCAGCCGAGCACGCCGACGACCTCGCCGGCCCGGCGGTACCGCGCCACGAACCGGCCCGCCGCCACGTCGCCTTCCACAATGGACACTTCCGCGTCCGCGGAGAGCGTGCCGTGCACGTGGATCCGCGCGTCGAACTGGTTGGTCCAGAAGTACGGCACCGGCGTGTAGGGGCGGTCCTCGCCGAGGATGTTCCCCGCGACGGCGACCGCCTGCTCGGTCGCGTTGGTCCGGTTCTCCAGGCGCAGCAGCACGTCGAGGCCTTCGTGGTGCCAGCGGGCGACGTCGCCCGCGGCGTAGATCCCGTCCGCCGCCCGGCACCGGGAGTCGCACACGACGCCGTTGTCGCACAGCACCCCGCTGCCCGCCAGCCAGTCCGTCACCGGTGCGGCACCGAACGCCACCACGACGACCTCGGCGGGCAGCACTTCCCCGGTCTCCAAGCACACTCCGTCGACGCGGCCCTCCTTTTCGGACAACCCGGTGACCGCCGCGCCTAGTCGCAAGTGGACACCGCGAGCCGCGTGCAGCTCGGCGAGCAGACCGGCGGCCAAGGGCCCGAACTGGTACGCGAGCGGCGCGGGCTGCGGCCCGGCCAGCGTCACCGGCACGCCCAGGCCGCACACGGTCGCCGCGATCTCCGCGCCGAGGACGCCGTCCCCGACGACCACCACGCGCTTGTCCGGTGCCAGCTCCGCGCGCAGGGCCAGCGCGTCGTCGAGCGTGCGCAGGACGTGGACGCCCGCGAGGCCGTCCTGGCCCGGCAGGGTGCGCGGCCGCAGCCCGGTGGCGAGCACGACCGCGTCCGCGGTCAGGGTGCGCCCGCTTTCGGTGTGGACGGTCCGCGCACGGGCGTCCAGCCGCACGGCCGGGTCGCCGAGCACGAACTCGGCGTCCAATGCGGACAGTGCGTCGGAGGTGCGCAGGCTCGCCTGCCCGGGCGCCCAGCTCCCCGCGAGGACCTGTTTGGACAAGGGCGGCCGGTCGTAGGGCAGGTGCGCCTCGGCACCCAGCACGGTCACGCGGTCCTCGTAGCCTTTGCGCCGCAACGCTTCCACCGTGGCGAGCCCGGCGGCCGAAGCCCCGACGACCAGGACCGTCATGCGTCCTCGCTCACCGAGATCGCGACGCCGGGGCACACGCTCGCCGCCTCCCGGACGGTCGCGTGCAGCGCCTCGCCCGGGGTCTCGTCGAGCAGGATCACGATGCCGTCGTCGTCGCGCTGGTCGAACACCTCCGGCGCGAGCATCACGCACGTCCCGGCGCCGCAGCACTTTCCTTCGTCCACAGTGACCTTCATGGTCGTTCCTCTCCTTCGCGGGGGTGGGTCACGGGTGCGAGCCAGAGCCCGACCAGTGCGTCGGTCAGGCCGGTGGCGGCTTCGCGCCAGCTGGCTCTGGGGGTGTCGCCGCCTTCGGCCACCGCGCGTTCGCGCTCGGCCATGGTGTGGATCAGCAGCTGGCGGGTCATGGCGTTGCGTTCGGCGCGGACTTCCGCGGGCAGCTCCGGCAGGCACCGGCTGAGCCCCTCGACGGTCCGCGCCAGTGACGGCGACGACAGCGTCTCCGCGGCGATGGCCGAGCGCAGCGACGGCTCGGTCATCACCTGCGCGGTGAACCGGGCGAACCAGCTCGGCCGGCCCGCCGCGGCCAGGTATTCGGTGGTCGGGTGCACCAGGCAGCGGACCCAGTCGCGCAGGTCCGCGTGGTCGCCGAGGCCGGCCAGCATCCGCCCGCGCAGCTCTTCGACCGCCGAGGAGTGCCGGCGGGCGATGGCCCGGACGAGGTCGGCCCGGGTGCCGAAGTGGTAGCCGACGGCGGTGTTGTTGCCCTGCCCGGCGGCCTCGCTGATCTGCCGGTTCGACACGGCGAGCACACCGTGCTCGGCGTAGAGCCGTTCCGCCGCGGTCAGGATCGCCTCCCGCGTCGCGTGCGCCCGATCCACCGCGGTCACCACCGGACGGGCAGTTCCCGCAGTCCGCCGACGGCGAGCCCCTCGACGCGGCGCAGCTCGTCCGCCGGGACGGCGAGCTCGAGCGAGGGCAGCTTGCGCAGCAGGACCTCCAGGACGACCTGCAGCTCGGTGCGGGCCAGCGGCTGCCCGAGGCACGCGTGCGCGCCGGCGCCGAAGGACAGGTGCGGGTTCGGGCTGCGGCCCAGGTCCATCTCGGCGGCGTTCTCGAACGCGCCTTCGTCACGGTTGGCCGCGGCCATGCTGCACATCGCGGTGGTCCCGCCGGGCAGCACGGTGCCGGCGACCTCGAACTCGTCGGTGAAGTAGCGCATCATCCCGATGCCCGCGTTGGCGTCCAGGCGCAGCGACTCCTCGACTGCGGTGCGCACCAGGGCCGGGTCGGCCAGCAGCCGTTCCCACCGGCTCCGGTCGGCGAGCAGCATCGCGACCATCTTGGCGATCATGTTGGCGGTGGTCTCGTGGCCGGCGATCAGCAGGCCGATGCCGGTGGCGATCAGCTTGGCGTCGGACCAGTCCTCGGGCAGCAACGCGCTGAGGATGTCCTCGCCGGGGTCGGCGCGCTTGGCGGCGATGAGCCCGCCCATGTACCGGCCGAAGTCCTGCTGTGCGACGTCGAACTCGGCCTGCGTGTAGCGGGTCATGCTGAGCATCACGTCCGACCAGTGCGCGAACCGGTCGCGGTCGGAGTCGGGCACGCCGAGCATGTCGCAGATGACCCAGACGGGCAGCGGGAAGGCGACCCCGGCCTTGAGGTCCCCCGGCGCGCCCTTCGCGACCATCTCGTCGATGAGCTGTTCGGCCATCGCGGCCATGCCGGGGCGCAGGGCGTTCATCCGCTTGGCGGTGAACCACTTCCCGAGCGTGCGGCGCCAGGTGAGGTGGGCCTCGCCGTGCTGCGGGAGGACGGTGGCCATCTCGCTGTTGAAGACCCCGCCGGACTCGGTGTCGGCGACCCGCGCGGCGTTGTCGGCGGGCGTGGGCCGGGTCCACCGCGGATCGGAGAGCACGCTCTTGACGTCGGCGTAGCGGGTAATGAGGGCGGCCTCGTCCCCGCTGGCCAGCTGCACGTGCGCGACCGGGCACTTCTCGCGGAATTCCGCCCATTCGGCCGGCGGCGCGAGCGCGGTCTCGGCGTCGAACGGGAAGCGCGGCAGCTCGGTGTGGCTTTGCGTCATGACGGACTCCTCGTTGGTGAATGTCCCCTGTCACCGAGCATGGCCAAGGTCCGCCATTACGTCAAGCGCTTGACTTAAATGCGACGGACACGAAGGTTGCCACCATGGCCGGTTCGAACGTCTTGAATGAGTCATTCAGGTCTTCGGAGGTCCTGAATGACTCATTCAAGACAGCGGACCCGGCCCGCGGTCAGCTCACTCGCGCTCGATCTTGCGCAGCCCGCCCTCGGGCGTCCACCACTCCACGACCAGCAGCGTGGCCTCCGGGTTCAGGTGGGTGTGCGCCACCTCGGCGACGTCCACGCGGAAGCCGTCCCCCGTGTCGACCGCCCGGCCGGAGATCTTCGCCTCCCCCGGCCACTTCGCCTCTTCACCGTCGACCGGGTCGACCGTCGCGCTGTGCAGGGCCAGCCGCGGATCGCGCTTCAGGTCCGCGCCCTTGCGGGCATTCGGCATCGAGCCGAACGTCAGCTCGCCGCCGGTGAACTTCGTCTCGATGCCGGAAATCCGCGGTGACCCGTCGGCCCGCAGGGTCGCCATCGTCTTGTGCTTGTGCGCGTCGAACAACCCCTGCACGCGCCGGGCGAACTCCGGTTCCGCCGCTTCGAACTCACGCCACGCCGTCATGCGGTCATGATGGCAGCCACCGGGCGTGCACCGCCGCGGGTTTGCGGAACACCAGCCCCGACGGCACGGCCGGCTCCGCCAAGGCGATGCCGGGCAACCGGTCGAGCACGGTTTCCACGGCGATCCGCGTCTCCAGCCGGGCGAGGTCGGCGCCGAGGCAGAAGTGCGGGCCGTGCGCGAACGCCAGCTGTTTGCGCAGGTTCGGGCGGTGCACGTCGAAGACGTCCGGGTCCGCGAACACCGCGGGGTCGCGGTTGGCGGCCGTGAGCGACACCGTGACGAGGTCGCCCCGGGCGATCGACGCACCCGCGAGCGAGACGTCGCGGGTCGCGTACCGGTCGACCACCGCCGCGGCGGGTTCGAGCCGCAGCGACTCCTCGATCGCCGCCGGGATGAGCGCGCGGTCCAGGGGTACCGGCTCGCGCAGCAGGTGCAGCAGGAGGTTGGTGATCATGCCTTCGGTCGTCTCGATGCCGCCGAACATCAGCACCGCCGCGTTCGACACCACCTCCGGCAGCGCCAGGGTCTCCGCCGCCTCGGTCAGCAGCGAGCGCCGGCCGACCGAGCCCTCGAGGTGCGCACGCAGTTCGCCGAACGCTTCGCCACCTCGGGAACCCGGCGGACGGCCCGCCGAAATGTCGTCCACTGTGGACACGATCGCGTCGTACCAGGCCAAAACCTGCGCCGCCTCGGTGCCGGCCAGGCCCAGCGCGTCGGCCACCACCGCGACCGAAAGCGGACCGGCCAGCGCCCGCCGCAGCTCCGCCTGCCCGGCCGCAGCGAACCCGTCGACCAGCCGGGCGCATTCGGCACGGACGAACCCGGCGAACCGGTCCTCGATCTCCCGCGGCCGGAAGTGCCGGGAGAACGGCGTCCGGTGCCGGACGTGCTCGGCCGCGTCCAGCGAAAGCATCGACGGGCCGACGACCCGGGCCGTCGAGAAGCGGGGGTCGTCCACGGTGAAGGTGGCCGCGTCGCGCATCACCTGCAGGGCGAGGTCGTGCCGCGTGACCAGCCAGCCGTTCAACGCCGGCAGCCAGGCCACCGGCTCGGTCGCGCGGAGCCGGGCCAGCAGCGGGTACGGGTCGGCCGTGAGCTGCTCGATCACGCCTTCAGCCCGGCGATCAGGAGGCCGACCAGGCGGCGCGCGTCGTAGTCCGGGTTGTCCTCCGCGCCGATGCAGAGGTTGCCGACGCCGCGCATCAGCTCCAGCGCTCGCACCCGCGCGGTCAGCCCGGCCGCTTCGAGCAGCTCGGCGCACACCGGCACCAGACGGTCCAGGAAGTACGCGTGCAGCGTGTCGAAGCCGTCGCCCTGCAGGACCCCGGCCAGCCCGTGCTTGGTCACCAGGAAGTCGACGAACAGGTCGATCCACTCCGCCAGCGCCGCATGCGGGGAAGTGGCCGAAGACAGCAACGCCGGACCGGCCGAAGCGCACTCCTCCACCTGGTGCCGGTAGACGGCGACGATCAGGTCGGCCCGCGTCGGGAAGTGGCGGTAGATCGTGCCCATCCCGACGCCCGCCTTGGCCGCGATGTCGCGGACCGGCGCGTCGACCCCGGACGCGACGAACACCGCCGCGGCCGCGTCGAGCAGCGTCTTCTCGTTGCGCTGCGCGTCGGCCCGCTTGGGTTTGCCCACCACACGACCTCCCGGGTTGCTAAACGGAACACTGCTCCGTATCGTTAGCGGAGCAACGTTCCGTTTGCCATCTTGTCACGGAGGCCATCGAAATGCAGTACCGCACCCTGGGCCGCACCGGCGTCCAGGTCAGCACCCTCGCGCTCGGCGCGATGAACTTCGGCGCCATCGGGCGCACCACCCAGGACGAGGCCACCGCCCTCGTCGACGCCGCCCTCGAAGGCGGGATCAACCTCGTCGACACCGCCGACATGTACAGCCAGGGCGAGTCGGAGGTCATGGTCGGCCAAGCCATCAAGAACCGCCGCGACGACCTCGTGCTGGCCACGAAGGCCACCATGCCGATGGGCGACGAGCGCAACCACCGCGGCAGCTCGCGGCGCTGGCTCTTCAAGGCCCTGGACGACAGCCTGCGGCGGCTCGACGTCGACCACGTCGACCTCTACCAGGTGCACCGCTGGGACCCCGCCACGAGCGACGAGGAAACGCTTTCCGCGCTCACCGACCTGCAGCGCGCGGGCAAGATCCGCTACTTCGGCTCGTCGACGTTCCCGGCCTACCGCATCGTCCAGGCCCAGTGGGCCGCGCGGGAAAACCACCTGAGCCGGTACGTCACCGAGCAGCCCGGCTACTCGATCCTGCAACGCGGCATCGAGACCCACGTGCTCCCGGTGACGCAGGAGTACGGCCTCGGCGTCCTGGCCTGGAGCCCCCTCGCGTCGGGCTGGCTGTCGGGCGCGGTCCGCGCCGGGCAGGAGATCACGACCAGCCGGTCGAAGGTCCTGCCCCAGCGCTTCGACCTCACCGATCCGGTCAACCAGGCCCGCCTCGACGCCGTCGAGAAGCTGGCCAAGCTCGCCGACCAAGCGGCGCTTTCGCTGATTCAGCTGTCGCTCGGTTTCGTGACCGCGCACCCGGGCGTGACCAGTGCGCTCATCGGCCCGCGCACGCTCGATCACCTGAAGTCGCAGCTGGCGGCGGCCGACACCGTGCTGCCCGCCGACGTGCTCGACGAGATCGACGCGATCGTCGCGCCCGGCGTCGACCTGGCCGCGCACGAGAAGTTCGACACCCCGCCCGCCCTGCTCGACCCGTCCCTCCGGAGGCGTTGATGACTCCCCGTTTCGGCATCCTGACCGCACCCATGAACGTCGGCTACGACGAGATCCTGCGCGTCTGGCGCGAGGCCGACGAGATCCCCGAGATCGAGCACGCCTGGCTGTTCGACCACCTCATGCCGATCGGCGGCGACCCGGACGGCCCGATCTTCGAAGGCTGGACGCTGCTTTCGGCGCTGGCCGCGCAGACCGAGCGGATGCGCCTCGGCCTGCTCGTCACCAGCAACCGCTTCCGGCCGCCCGCGGTGCTGGCGAAGATCGCGACCACAGTGGACATCGTGTCGGGCGGGCGCCTCGACTTCGGTATCGGCGCCGGCTCGCGCCCGAGCCATCCGTTGGCCCGCCGCGAGTACGACGGCCACGGCCTGCCCTACCACTCCCAGGACGACGCGGTCGCCGCGCTCGCCGAGGCCTGCACCGTCATCCGTCGCTTGTGGACGGAGGATGAGCCGTTCGACTTCGACGGCGAGTACGTCAAGCTGAAGGGTGCGTTCGGCAACCCGAAGCCGGTGCAGCGGCCGCACCCGCCGATCATGATCGGCGGCCGGGCGAGCGCGACGCTGCGCGTGGTCGCCGAGCACGCCGACCTGTGGAACATCCCGGGCGGCGGCGACATCGACGACCTCGCCGGCCGCAGCAAGCTGCTCGACCGCTTCTGCGCCGAGATCGGCCGGGACCCGGCGGAGATCACCCGCTCGATCTTCCTGCCGGTCGACTACGACAAGCCCGCCGCCACGCGCGAGAAGATCGAGGAAGCCGCCGGTGCCGGATTCGGGCACATCGTCCTCGGCTTGGCGAACCCGTATCCGGACGGCGTCGTGCGGTGGGTCGCCGACGAGCTGATCCGGTAGCTACTTGTCGACACCTTCGTAGGTGCCCTGGGTGAACCGGCGCGAGAACACGAAGTACACGATCGCCACCGGCACCGTCATCAGCAGCGCCGCGGCGAGCTTCAGCGGGAACTGGTTGCCCTGGCCCAGTTCGCCGGACACCAGGCTCGCCACGCCGGAGGTCAGCGTGTTCAGCGCCGGGTCCTGCCGCGACACGATGTAGTGCGGCAGCTCGTTCCAGGATCCCTGGAACGACAGGATGGTCACGGTGATCAGGGCGGGCTTCGACATCGGCAGCACCACCGACCAGAACGTGCGGAAGGGGCCGGCGCCGTCGATCCGGGCCGCCTCCTCCACGCTCACCGGCACGGTGTCGAAGAACTGCTTCATGATGAAGACGCCGGTGCCGTCGACCAGCAGCGGGATGATCATCCCCGAGTAGCTGTCGTACATCCCGAGCTGGTTGAGCACGAGGAACTTCGGGATCAGCAGCACCACGCTCGGGACCGCGATGACCGCCAAGACGGCCCCGAAGATCGCGCGCCGGCCCCGGAACCGCAGCCGGGACAGCGCGTACCCGGCGAGGGAGTTGAACACGACCCGGCCGACGGTGATCGTCACCGAGACGAACACCGAGTTCGCCGCCCAGCGCGGGAAGTCCTGCTCGGCGAGCGTCTTGAAGACACTCGCCGACCACTCCTGAGGCCAGGGCAGGAGCGGGTGCGCGGTGGCGTCGGCGTCGGTCTTGAACGCCGTCGCGAGCTGGATGAGGAAGGGGTAGATGTACAGCGCTGCGACCAGCACCAGCACCGCGTACCCGAGCCATCGTTTCTTCATCGGCGCTCCCGCAGGACCCAGCGTTGCACCAGCGTGAAGGCCACGATGACGAGGAACAGGAGGAACGCGATCGCCGCGCCCTGGCCCCACTGGTGACCGATGAACGACGACGAGTACGACAGGTACGCCGGCGTCAGCGTCGTGTTGGCCGGGTTGCCCCGGCTGAGCACGTACACCTGGTCGAAGACCTGCCAGGTGCCGATCAAGCCGAGCGTCAGCACCAGGAACAGCGTCGGGCGCAGCTGCGGCAGCGTGACGTGCCAGAAGCGCTGCCACGACGTCGCGCCGTCGATGAGGGCGGCCTCGTCGACCGACGGCGGCAGGTTCTGCAGTGCCGCGTAGAACATCAGCATGAAACCGCCGGTGGAGGTCCAGACGACGAGCACGATGATCGAGCACATCGCCACGCTCGGGCCGGCCAGCCAGTCCCACCAGGACAGTCCGAGGAAGCTGTGGCCCACCAGCGTTGACGGCGGGTTCGCGGGGTCGCCGAGCGCGAGGTGGAAGATGCCGCGCGGGTCGGCGAACCAGCTGGGACCGTCCACTCCGAACAGTTTCAGCGCGGCGTTCACCGTGCCGGTGCTGGAGAACAGGAACAGGAACACCACGGAGATCGCGACCGAGCTGGTCACGGTCGGGAAGTAGAAGGCGGTCCGGAAGAACTGGCGGCCCTTCAGCTTCTTCCGGTGGAGGAGCAGGGCGAGGACCAGCGCCAGCGTCGTCTGCAGCGGCACGACGAACAGCACGAAGTAACCGTTGTTGCGGACACTGGTGGCGAAGTTCCGGCGCGTCAGCCCGGGCTCGGCGAGCAAGGCGGCGTAGTTGTCCCCGCCGACGAAGTGCACGCGGGAGGAGAACGGGCTGCCGTTGCCGGTCCAGTCGCTGACGCTCACCCAGAGCGCCATCAGGATCGGCAGCACCATGAACAGGCCGAGCACGATCAGCGTCGGGGCGAGGAACAGCCAGCCGGCCCGGCCGTCACGCCGGAGGGGGCGGCGGCCCCGGGTGCCGCGCAGGGGTGCGGTACCCGGGGCCACCGGCATGGTGAGCAGCGTGCCCATGGCGTCACTGCCCCAGCGCGGCCGCGGTGTTCTGCTGCAGCTGCTGCAGGATCCGCTTCGGGTCGGCGCCCGGCAGCTGCTGCAGCTGGGCGTCGAAGTCGGTCAGCACCGGGTCCATCTTGGTCAGGGTCACCGGGCCGTGGGCGTGGTCGGCGCCGGCGACGAACGCCGACTGGGCCGGGAACTTCTGCTCGTACTGCGCCCGCACGGACTGCCGCGACGGGATCACGCCGAAGGCCTCGGCGAACGCGAGCTGCTGCTGCGGCTGCATGAACGAGTCGACGAGCTGCTTGGCCTGGTCCTGGAACTTGCTCTTGGCGGCGATGCCCCAGCACTGCGTGAACGACAGCGTCCCGGGCCCGGCCGGGCCGGCGGGCAGCGCGACGACGCGGTACTTCACGTTCGGGTAGTCCTTCTTCATGCCGCCGACCATCCAGTTGCCGTCGATGCTCATCGACGCCTTGTGCTGGCCGAACGCCTCGCCGGAGTCGCCGGCGCCGATCTGCTTCGGGTACTTGGCCGCCCCGGAAGCGAGCAGGTCGCGGACGTAGGTCAGGGCCTGGAGGTTCTGCGGGCTGTCCGCGGTGGCCTTCTTCTGGTCGGCGTCGACCGCCCAGCCGCCGGCCTGGACCAGGAACGCGCCCATGCGGTCGCGGGTGTCGTTGAAGACCAGCCCGGTGCGGCCGCCGGTGGTCAGCTTCTGCGCGACGGTCTTCAGCTGCTCCCAGGTCTTGGGGAAGTCGGCGTCGGTGAGCCCGGCCGCGGCCCAGTCGTCGGTGTTGATCGCCAGCGCCAGCGTCGAGAAGTCCTTGGGGGCGCAGTAAAGCTTGCCGTCCTGGGTGAACGTCGTGCGCAGGGTCGGGTAGATGTCGTCCTTGTAGGACAGTCCGTCGCCGTACGGGAGCATTTCCGCGGCATAGCCCTGGAACTTGGTGGCGTCCACGGCGAAGACGTCCGGCGGGCTGCCCGCGGCGAAGCCCTGGCTCAACTGCTGCGCGAGATCGTTGGCGGAGACGACCTCGGCCTTCGAGCCGTCTTTGCCCCAGGCCGCGGCGGCGTCCTGCATGGCTTTGAGCTCGGCTCCACCACTCGCGGCGATCATCACCTTGAGGGTGGCGGGCCCGGCCTGCTGGGTGGCGGACTGCGACGAGTCGCTGAAACCACTGCCACAGGCGGAAAGCGGGAGCAGCAGACCGGCCGCCGCGAAGGCGGCCACAGTTCGGCGGGGAAGCATCGATCCTCCTTGATCGTGCGGGGACTCAGGTGGTGCGGAGTACGAGGTGCGGGGTGAAGAGGGTGGTCGCGGGCCCGGAGGGGGTTTCGCCACGCAGGATGGCCCGCAGCTGCCGCACGCACTCGGCGGCGACGTCGGCGATCGGCTGAGCGACGCTGCTCAGGCCGAGGACGGAGGCGGTGGGGGTGTCGTCGAAGCCGATCACGGCGGCGTCGGCGCCGGGGCGGATACCGCGGTCGCGTAGTTCGGCGGTGACGCCGAGGGCGAGGGAGTCGCTGGCACAGACGAACGCGGTCGGTTGATGTCCTTCGAGCAGCAGCCGGGCAGCAGCGGAACGTCCGCCCTCCACCCCGTCGTACACCGCGGCCTGCGGACCCTCACCCAGCCCGGCCGCCGCGAGCCCCGCCGCCCAGCCCGCACGGCGGTCGTCGCCACTTCCCGACCCCTCGGGCCAGCCGACGAACGCGATCCTCCGGTGCCCCTGGCGGACCAGGTGATCCGTGGCCAGCCGGGTGCCCGCCGCGCCGTCGACGTCGACCCACGGGTGGGTGTCCTCCGCGCCCCACGGCCGGCCGAACGTGACGAACGGCAGCTCGCGCTCGAGCAGCCAGCGGGTGCGCAGGTCGTCGTGGTGAGTGTTGGTCAGCACGAAACCGTCGATCCCGACCGAGGCGATCAGGTCGGCGTACGCCCGGGTCTCGGCCTCGTCGTCCGCCGCGGTGAACAGCATGATCCGGTGGTCGTAGCGCTCGGCCGTCGCGGTCAGCGAGTGCAGGAACTGGTCGAGCACGACGCCGCTGACGCCGTTGCCCGACGGCGGGATGCACAGCCCGATGATCTGCGACCGCGTGGTGCGCATCTGCCGCGCCGCGGTGTTCGGGCGGTAACCCAGCCGCTCGATGGCCGCCAGCACGCGTTCACGCGTCTCCGGGCTGACCACCTCGGGCGAGTTGATCACGTTGGACACGGTCTGCCGCGACACCGCGGCCGCCTCGGCCACCGAGTTCAGCGTGGGCCGTCCCATGTCACCTCCACCCGGTCGGTTTGAACGTTCAACTGGCCGACACTCTGAACCCGCGGGGCTGAGCTGTCAATACCTCCAGCGCGGTTGACATTCTTTCGTTTGATCGATCCAATCGTCTTCATGGCCGACCTCCAGCCCCTCCTCCACGACCTCGCGATCGCCCTGCACGCGCCGACCGTCGTCCTGTCCGGCCGGGACGGGCAGATCCGCGGCGGCGGCACGCAGGGCCTCCTGCACGGGGACCTGCGGCTGCTCAGCGAAGCCGTCGTGACGGTCGACGGCGACGAGCCGGAGGCCATCGGCAGCGACGAACCGGGCGCCGACCACGCGCGGTTCACCGGGCTGCTGCGCCGGCTCGGCAGCCCCGGGCCCGACCCGACGGTGTGGCTGCGGCGCGACCGCCGCGTCACGGCGTCCGGGATGAGCGAAGAGCTGGAACTCGTCTCGACCGACGGGGTGAGCCGCCGCTGCGTCGTGGAAGTGGTGCTGGCGGCCGACTTCGCGCCGATCGACGAGATCAAGTCCGGCGGCCGCCGCCCGCCGGTGGCCCCGGACGGCACGCGGTGGGCCGCGGACTCCGCGACGTCCGAGGTGACGGCCGAAGGTGCCGAAGTCGTCGCCGACGGTCCCCGCGTCCGGCTGCGTTGGACGCTGGAGGCGCCGGCCACACTGCGCTGGTCACTGCGGGTTTCCGACGAACGCGCGTTGTTCGTGCCGGCCGGCACCCGGCTGCCGCGCCCGGAGGTGCACGCCGACGACCGCCGGTTCACCGCGTTGCTCGACCGCGCCCTCGACGACCTCGACGGCCTCCTGCTCGCCGAGCGCGACCACCCCGGCGACGCGTTCGCCGGCGCCGGCGCGCCCTGGTTCCTCACGCTGTTCGGGCGCGACAGCCTTTGGGCCGCGCGGCTCGCGTTGCCGCTCTCGGTCGACGTCGCGCGCGGCACGCTCCGGACGCTCGCCCGGGCGCAGGGCACCCGGCACGACCCGGCGACCGGCGAGGCGCCAGGCAAGATCCTGCACGAGCGGCGCCGGGACGTCTTCGAGACGATCGGTGGCGCTTCGCTGCCCACCGAGTACTACGGGACCGTCGACGCGACCGCGTTGTGGGTCTGCCTGCTGCACGACGCCTGGCGCTGGGGCCTGCCCGAGGACGAGGTCCGCGACCTGCTGCCGACCTTGCGGTTCGCGTTGTCCTGGATCACCGGCGCCGCGGATCCGGACGGCGACGGGTTCGCCGAGTACCGCGACGAGAGCGGCCACGGCCTGGCCAACCAGGGCTGGAAGGACTCCGGGGACGCCGTCCGCTTCCACGACGGCGAGCAGGCGAAACCGCCGATCGCCCTCGCTGAAGTCCAGGCGTACCAGCACGAAGCCGTCGTGCGCGCGGCCGCGTTGCTGACGGCTCTCGGCGAAGCTTCCGACGGTCTTTCCGAGTGGGCGTCGGCCCTGCGGACCCGCTTCCGCGACCGGTTCTGGGTATCCACTTCGGACGGTCACTACCCGGCTTTGGCCCTGGACGGCGACAAGCAGCCGGTGGACGCCCTGACGAGCAACATCGGCCACCTCCTCGGCACCGGCCTGCTGTCCGATCCGGAAAGCTCGGCCATCGGCGGCCTGCTGCTGGACCCCGCGCTGGCGTCCGGGTTCGGCCTGCGCACGATGAGCACGGCCTCGGGCGGCTACTCGCCGTTGAGCTACCACTGCGGCTCGGTCTGGCCGCACGACACGGCGGTCGTCATCCGGGGCCTGCAGCGATCGGGGCAGGGTTCCCGCGCGGCTTCCTTGGCCACACAACTGCTTTCGACCGCCCCGGCGTTCGACTACCGGCTGCCGGAGCTGTTCTCCGGATACGGCGTCGCGGAGACGTCGTCGCCCCTCCCCTACCCGGCGTCGTGCCGCCCCCAGGCGTGGTCGGCGGCGGCCGCGGTGAGCCTGCTCATGGCGTTCCTCGGATTGGACGTCGACGTTCCCGCCCGGACGGTCACCCTGGACCCGCCCCGGCCGAGCCCGGTCGGGGCGCTGCGGGTCCAGGGCCTGCCGCTGGCCGGGTCCACTTTGGACGTCGCGATCGACGCTGCCGGCGAAGTGACGGCGTTGCGGCTGCCACCGGGGTTCTCAGTCCTTTCGGAACAGTCCGACGAGTAGGAAAGGGGCTCCGAACAGGCCGGTGTCCGCCCGCATCGGGCGCAGTTCGACCTCGGTGTAGCCGCTGAACAGCCGGCGCAGCTCGTCCGGCGTGTACGCGAGGCCGCCGTGGAGACTGCGGTCGCGGTAGAGCTGCGCGTCCGGGACTTCGGTGCCGGAGTCGGGATCGCCGGTGCCGGCGGCGAAGCACGCGAGGCCGAAGTGACCACCTGGTTTCAGGTGGCACTCCAGCAGGGCCAGGTAGCTGATCCGCCGGTGCGGCGCGAGGTGGTGCAGGCAGCCCGAGTCGTAGATCAGGTCGTAGGTCTCGTGCGGCAGGCCCATGGCGAAGATGTCGGCTTGGTGGAAGCGGACGCCGGTGCCACGTTCGGTCGCCCAGGCGATCGCGGCGGGCGACCGCGTCCACCTCGTAGGCCGCTGCCGTGAGCCGGAAGGCGTGCGCCCGGACTCACAGCCGAGCTCCAGCGCGCGGCTGCCGTTCAGCGGCCCTTCGCGGAGTCAGGCCGCCCGGATCCGCAGGAGGTCTTCGACCGACCGGACGTCCCGGTTCACGCTTCGACGCGCTCTCGCACGGTCTTCAGTTCCTGGTCGACGACCGCCATCTGCGCGTCGACCGCCACCGGGTCGGTTCCCTCGGGGAAGAAGAGGCTGAAGATCAGCTCGGCGCCGGTCAGGTTCGGCACGACGCGCGCGAAGAGGCCGAGGTTCGGGGCGTCGGCGCTGACGAAGTCGACGACACCGTGGTCTTTCGCGACCTTGACGACGACTCGCCGCGGCCCGGCCTCGTCGGGGATCCGCCAGACGTCGCCCTGTTCGTGCTCGACGGCCGGCGCGAAGCCGGGCGCCCACTCGGGCAGGTGGCGGGCGTCGGAGAGGTAGTCGAAGACGCTTTCGGGCGTCGCGGTGAGGGTGATCGTGCGCGTCTCGGCGCGCCCCGTCTCGATTGATGTCATGCCGGAACGATACGCACATGCGTATGATTTGTCCACGCGTAAGATCTGGCCGGTGAGCGAGGATCTCGGAGCGTTGTGCGCCGGCGCGGCCCGCGTGCTGGCCGAGGCCGAGCGCCCGGTGCTGGAGGAGCACGGGCTCTCGATGTGGCAGTACGTGGTGCTGTCGGCCCTGTCCCCGGGGGCGGCGCCGAGCCAGCTGGTGCTGGCCCAGCAGATCCACTACGACAAGACGCGGTTGATCGCACTGCTGGACAGACTGGTCGCTGAGGGGCTGGTGAGCCGTTCGCCCGATCCGTCGGACCGGCGAGCCCGGGTGGTGCGGTTGACCGCTGAGGGAGTACGGCGCCATGGGGCGGTGCGGGACGCGATCCGGGCGGTGGAAGAGGAGCTGCTGGCGGGGATGAGCGTCGAGGAGCGGCGGGTGCTGCGAGCGGGGTTGGCCCACCTGGCCCACTCGGACTGACCAGCGCCCAGAGAAGGCGCACGGTCAGCGGTGTTCTCGTCCGAACGGGCTCGGTAGCCTCGCGTTTCGTGGAGATCCTGGTAGGCGCCCTGAGCGCGGTTCTCGGCGCACTGGTGGGCGGTGTCGTGACCTACCTGACCACGCGCTCGAAGTTGAGGCTCGAGCTCGCCCATGCGTACGACCAGGCTGTCCGCGAGAAACGACTTGCCCGGTACCAGCGCCTTTTCCACCTCTCCGAAGCCATCCCGCGTTATTGGAAGCCGGGCGAAGAGCCATCACGAGAACGGCTTCTCGAGATCTGCGAGGAATTCCACGGCTGGTACTTCGACGAAGACGCCGGAGGCCTGTATCTCACGCCACGGGCGATGGACGTCTACATGAGACTGCAAAACGCCTTGGCGACGGCCTGCCATGGCGATGACGCAGCCGGCCACACCTCGGAAGCGCCCATGTCGCCTGACGAATCCCGGGAGATCAGAGACCTGGCCGACACGTTGAGACATCAACTCGCGCAGGACGTCGGTACCTCCAGCCCGCCTCGGCTGCGGCTGACCCGTCTCGATCCGGCGCCGCCACCTCCCCGCGGGCGGTAGCGACCGGCGAGGGGTGAGCGCCGACCGGCGCTCACCCCTCGAACCTGTTCAGCCCACCGAACAGAGAGTCCCGTTCAGCCTGAACGCCGTCGGCAGGATGTTCGGCCCGCCATAGTCCGCAACGAACCCGACGTCCGCACCGCCCGCCAACGACCCCGACGAAGTCACCTTCACCGCGGAACCCTCCTGCGTCCACGTCCCATTCCAGCCGCTCGTCACCCGCTGCCGCGCGGTCGGCCACGTGAACGTCAACGTCCAGTCCGTCGTCGGATCCGCGGACACCACGTGGATCCCGCCCACGAACCCGCTCGCCCAGTCGTTCGCGTCCGTCATCCGCACCGTGCAACTACTGGACGAAGGCGCGCCCGTGGTGAAAGTCAACGGCGGCGACGCCCACGACACATTCCCCGCAGCATCCCGAGCCACCACGTTCACCGTGTACCGCGTTCCCGGCACCAGGTTCCCCACCGGGAAAGACGTTCCCGCCGTCTCGCCCCACTGCTCGCTGACCGCACCCGCCTGCCGGTAAGCCTCGTACTTCACACCAGGCGCCGACGCGGGCCAGCTGATCGTCGCCGTCGTGTCGGTTGTCGTCGCGGTCGGTTGTCCCGGTGCGCGCACGGCAACCGGAGCGACCGCAGGATGCAGCACCACCGTCGTCAGCGAATACGGCGGCAGCGTCCGGTCCCACGAAGACGCGCGGGTAATCGACGACGCGCCGTTCGTGAAGGTGAACACCTCGGAGACGGACGCAGGGTAGTCCAGGTTCACCACCCGGGCCGAAGAAGGATCCTTGTTCACCAGCAATACAGCGAGATTCCCGTCCGGACGGCGGACCGCGTGCACGTCGAGCAGCGGATCGTCCGCACCGGCCCGCACGAACTGGTCGCCGGGACGCGCGAACGTGCTCAGCATCTTCAGCCCGTAATAGGGCGCGAACGGCGTGTTGAGCGCGGGCTCGCAACCACCGTCGAGACACGTCGCGCTGGACAGCAGGCCGTAATCACCATAGTCCGGATAACCGGCCACTGTGGACAGTGCCGTCGCGCCGTTGTGCGTGTCCCACCAGTCGACCGTGAAGACGCCGTTCTCCAGCAGGGACGAGTATGCCTCCGCCGCGAACAGCGCGCCCGGCTGGGTGTTCATGCCGATCGGCGTGTTCGTCTCCGTCAGGGCGATGCCGAGCGGCCGGCCCGCGTACCGCGTGATCTGGTCGCGCGCCAGGTAGATCATGTCGTCCACCTGCTCGGTCTTGGAAAGCGCTTCCGCCGCCGTCGAGCCGCCCGGGTACCAGTGCAGCACGACGAAGTCGACGTGCGGGCCCGCGATCGACAACACCGTCTGGTTCCACGTGCCGGTGTCGCCCGCGGCCACGATGCCGTCCGGCCAGTTCGCCGGCGTCGTGAGCACCGCGCCGATCTTCACCGACGGGTCGGCGGCCTTCATCGCGTCGGCGTAGGCCACGACGCCCGCGGCGTACGCGGCCGGGCTCTTGTCCTCGTGGTTGTCGGCCTCCCAGTTCGCGCCGTAGTGGCCGTTGCCGTACAGCTCGTTGCCGATCTCCCAGTACTTGACACCATAACCCTTCGTGACGTTCGCGTACCGCACCCAGTCCGCGGCCTCCTGCGGTGTCCCGGTGCCGTAGTTGGCGATGACGATCGGCTGCGCGCCGGCCCGTCTCACACCGCCCATGAACGTGTCGAAGTCCGTGCCGGGCGCCACGTAGCCGCCCGGTGCAGTGTTGTCCTTCCAGTGGTAGATGTCGCCGTAAGAGCCGCCGGGGTAGCGCATCGTGCGGACCCCGGCGGCGCCGAACAGGTCGGCCACGGTATCGGTGCCGAGCTGGCTGTCCCACACCGCGTGGTTGACGCCGAGGGCGGTGTCCGGCACGGTGGCCAGCCCCGCTCGCGCGTTGACCGTCACGGTCGCTTCGGGCGGGGTCGCCGCGGCCGCCGCCGGCACGGCCGCCACGAGCACGGCGGCCACCGGCCACGCTGCCCAGCGCAGACGTCGAGCTGTCATGGATCGTCCATCCTCACTCGTCGAGACGCACGGATGGCTGAGAGCGCTCTCAGAGCAGAGAACCAGTGCGCGGCCCGGAAGTCAACGAAAGTCCCGCGACGGCCCGGGCCGCATCGAAAGATCGAGTCTTTCGAGGCGGTCGGCGACGAGTGTGACGACGCCCTCGGCGGCCTGCGCCTGCCCGCGGACCAGCAGCGCGGCGCTGGTGCGGGCGACCAGGCGCTGCCGCTGCCACAGGCCGGGCGAGACGAGGACGTTGGCCATGCCCGTCTCGTCCTCGAGGTTGAGGAACGTGATCCCGCCGGCGGTGGCCGGGCGCTGCCGGTGCGTGACCGCGCCGCCGACCCACACGCGCGTCCCGTCCTCGACCCGCGTGAGCTCGGCCGTCGTGATCGCGCCGCGCGCGGTGAGCAGCTCGCGCAGGTATTCGACGGGGTGGCTGTCCGGGGAGACGCCGGTGGCCCACAGGTCCGCGGCGGTGACCTCCAGCCGCGTCATGCCCGGCAGCGCGGGCGCGTCGAGGCCAGGGGCCAGGCCGGGCAGGTGCCCGGGCCGGGTGGCCGCCGCGGCGCCCGCGGCCCAGAGGTCCTGGCGCCGGTCGCCGCCGAACGCGCCGGCCGTGGCCAGGGCTTCGACGGCGTTCTTCTTCAGCTGGACGCGGCGGGTGAGGTCGCCGGCCCCCGCGAACGGGCCGTTCGCGTCACGCTCGGCGACGATCCGGTCCGCGAGGTCATCACCGAGGTGCCGGACCCCGGCGAGGCCCAGGCGGAGCGCGACACCGCCGGTGCTCTCGGCATCGGGTTCGAGGATCGCGTGCGCGAGGCTCGCGTTGACGTCGGGTTCCCTGACGCGGACGCCGTGGCGGCGCGCGTCGGCGACCAGGGACTGCGGGCTGTAGAAGCCCATCGGCTGCGCGCGCAGCAGCCCGGCGCAGAACGCGGCCGGGTAGTAGCGCTTGAACCACGCCGACGCGTAGACGAGCAGCGCGAACGACATCGAATGCGCTTCGGGGAAGCCATAACCGGAGAAAGCGTGGATCTGCTCGAAGATCCGCGTCGCCAGCTCACGGTCGAGACCATTGCGCGCGCAGCCGGCGAAGAACCGCGCCATCAGCGCCTTCATCTTCGCGCTGGACCGCTTGGCGCCCATGGCGCGGCGCAGCTGGTCGGCCTCGGCCGGGGTGAAGCTCGCGACGTCCACGGCCATCTGCATCACCTGTTCCTGGAACAGCGGCACGCCGAGCGTCCGGTCCAAACTGGACGCCAGCAGCGGATGGGCGTGCTGCCATTTCTCTTCCCCGCGGCGGCGCCGGATGTACGGGTGCACCGAACCGCCCTGGATCGGGCCGGGACGGATCAGCGCGACTTCGACGACGAGGTCGTAGAACTCCCGCGGCCGCAACCGCGGCAGTGTCGCCAGCTGCGCGCGTGACTCCACTTGGAACACTCCGACGGCGTCGGCCTCGCAGAGCATGTCGTAGACGTTCGGATCGGCCAGGTCGAGCCTTCCCATGTCCACAGTGGATCCGTGATGTTCGGCGATGAGGTCGATCGTGTAGTGCAGCGCGGACAGCATGCCGAGGCCGAGCAGGTCGAACTTGACCAGGCCGACGGTCGCGCAGTCGTCCTTGTCCCACTGCAACACCGATCTGTCGGCCATCGTCGCCCATTCGACCGGGACCACTTCGGACACCGGCTGCTTCGAGATCACCATGCCGCCGGAGTGGATGCCGAGGTGGCGCGGGAAGTCCTCGATCCGGGCGGCCAGGTCGAGGACGTCGGCGGGGATTTCGCCGGCCGTCTGCTGGTGGGCGCCACCCCAGCGGTCGACGAGCTTGCTGTAGGCGTCCTGCTGCCCGGGGCTGTGGCCGAGGGCCTTCGCGGCGTCGCGGATCGCGGACGGCGCCCGGTAGGTGATGACGTTGGCGACCTGCGCGGCGTGGAAGCGGCCGTGCTTTTCGTAGACGTACTGGATGGCCTCCTCGCGGCGGCCGGACTCGATGTCGATGTCGATGTCCGGCGGGCCGTCGCGTTCCGGGGCGAGGAAGCGTTCGAACAGCAGGTTCCACTTCACCGGGTCGGCGTGGCAGATTTCCAGGGCGTAGCAGACGGCGGAGTTCGCCGCGGAACCGCGGCCCTGGCAAAGGATGTCCGCTTCCTTGCAGAACCGGACGATGTCCCACACCACCAGGAAGTAGCCGGGGAAACCGAGCTTCTCGATGATGGCGAGCTCGTGGTCGAGCTGGGCGTAAGCCTTCGGGTTGTCCTCCCGCGATCCGTAGCGCTTCGCCGCGCCACGCCAGGTCAGCTCGGTCAGGAACGACATTTCGTCACGCCCGGCCGGCACCGGGAACGGCGGGAGGTCGGGAGCGACGAGCTTCAGGTCGAACGCGACTTCGACGCCGAGGACGGCGGCGCGTCCGACCGCGCCGGGATAGCGTCGCTCGAACCGGCGGCGCTGCTCCATCCCGGACCGCAGGAACGCCTGCCCCGACGGCGGCCGCCAGCCCTCGAGCTCTTCGGCCGACCGGCGGGCCCGGACGGCGGCGACCATGTCGGCCACGACGGCGTCTTCCGGGCGGGCGTAGTGCGCGTTGTTCGAGACGACGGTCGGCAGCCGCAGGTCCTTCGCCATCTCGGCGAGGTGGTCGTTGGCCGCGTCGTCGAGGGGCTGGCGGTGGTCGATCAGCTCGACGGCGACGTGCCGGGGCCCGAACCAGTCGGCGAGCCGGCCCAGTTCGGCCCGCGCGGCGGCGGGCCCGTGCTCGGCGAGCGCCCGGCGGACGGGCCCCTTGCGGCACCCGGTGAGGACGACGACGTGCCCGGCGAGCTCGTCGACGAGTTCCTCGAGGTCGTAGACGGGCCGGCCCTTCTCCCCGCCCGCGATCTGCGCGTGGGAGATGACCCGGCAGAGGCGGTGGTAGCCCTCCTGCTGCCGGGCGAGCACCAGCAGGTGCGATCCCTGGGGATCCGGTTCCCCGGCCTGCGGCGCGGGCAGGTCGAGCGACAGTTCGGCCCCGAACCCGACCCGCACGCCGAGTTCACGGGCGGCGTCGTTGAACCGGACGGCGCCGTAGAGGCCGTCGTGGTCGGTGAGGACGAGGGCGTCGAGCTCGAGCCGCGCGGCCTCCTCGACGAGCGTCTCGGGATGGCTGGCGCCGTCGAGGAAGCTGAAGTTGGAATGGACGTGCAGCTCGGCGTAGGGGGCGCGGATCCGGTCGCCGGCGTCGTCCCGGGCTCGGCGGGTCCGGAGGTCCTCGGGCGCCCCGGCGTACCCTTCGCGTTTGCGCGACCACGCGGGGGCATCGTTGCCATCACCTAGCGGCGGTCGCCCGGAGGCGATCCGCTCCACTTCGGACCACGGCACACTCGGATTGTTGAACGCCAAGACTTCGCTCCCCACAAGGAGTTCGCTGTGGGGAAGCCAGCGACTACTGTTCGAACACACGTGCGATTACGTGCTTCGATCCTGAGCCGGGAGGCGTCCGGTGTCAACTCGGGAGTCGCATCGGTCACAAAGGACGGACCCGGGCTTTCCTAGGCACCGGCGAGAATGGCCTCCGCGACAGGACTGTCCGGCGCGGCCTTGGCGGCGGCGTTGACCAGGGTCCGGTGCGCCTGGTCCTTCGCGGCCTCGGCTTCGGCGCGGCCGGCCTGGCCGGCCGACACGCCGAAGAAGGCGCCGACGAGTGTGCCGATCACCGCGCCGGCCGCGGTCACGACACTCACGACGTCGGCGGCGGTCTTGAAGGCCAGGATGGCCACGACCGTCACGATCAGAAGGGCGGCGAGGCCACCCAATACCGTCCACATGCCTCCGGAGATCTTGTCCATGTTCGTACCCCTTCCTCGAAGGCATGGACTTTAACCCCGCCGAGGGACGATTCGCGGGCGTCGTAGGGAAATCCGTCCTGGAAATGATAGCGAAATGTGGTTTGGTTATTTTCCGCTTGATTGCACAGTCAATCGTAGACGCCCTCGATCGTCCACTGTGGATCAATGCCGACGGTGGCTTCGAGCAGCAGCGCGAGGTCGTCGTCCTCGCCTTCCAGGACCACCTGCATCCGGGCGGTAGGCCGCGTGCCGCGCTTGGCAGGCAACGACGGGTGCACGATCCACGGCCCCGCCGAACCGAGGACGCGGCGTGCCGGGCGGCCGTCGATCGCGACCGTGGCCGGCGGGTAGCTGAGCTCGCCGCGCTCGGTGCAGCGGACCGCGTCGCCGACCGCGTCGAGCACCAGTGCCGCGGGCGGCCGGGGCGGTACCCGGGCCGGTGACGGTGCGGGCAGGCGGCCCGGCCACGGCCGGTCCTCGGTCACCGGGCGCCGCGGCTCGCCCCACGGGACCAGGCGGACGCGCTCGGCCGGGCCGCGGCCGCCGTCGAGCAGCGGGGTGACCACCGCGTCGGGGCCGAGCAGGCCCTGGATGCGCACCAGTGCGCGGCCGGCGCGTTCGGCGGCGTCGGCGTCTCGGCCCAGCGAGCCGAGCTGCAGCTGCAGTGCCTGCCCACCGACGACCTCCTCGGGGTCGAGGCGCAGCCGGACGATCCCGGTGGTGGGCCGGTCGCGGGTGGTCAGCCAGCCTTCGCACTGCCAGCGCACGCGGTCGGCCGTCGCGCGGGCGGTCAGGGGTTCGGCGCAACGCCAGACGCGTACGCGCTCTTCGCCGGCTTCGGTGACCGCGACGATGGCCAGGCGGGTGCACGCGAGGCCGTGGTTCGCGAGGCCGGCGAAGAAGCGTTCGCCGAGGGTCTTCGCGACGAACGCGGCTTCGTCGATCCGCCTGAGAGGGTCGTCGAAGGTTTCGGTGACGGTCAGGTCCGGCGGGAGGGCGCGCCGCAGCGGCGGGCGTTCGGCGAGGCCGCGGGCGAGGCGGTGCGCGGTGATGGCGTCCCGGGCGAAGCGGCCGGCGACGTCGCGTTCGGCCAGGGCGGCGAACGCGCCGAGGGTGCGCAGGCCGAGGCGGCGCAGCGTGCCGACGAGCTCGCCGCGGTCGTCGCCCGGCTGGTCCAGCTCGGTGATCGAGAGGGGCGCCAGGAACTGCGGTGCCCGACCGGGCGGGACGAGCGTCGACCGGCGGGCGGCGAGGGTGGCGGCGAAGAGGCCGTCGGCGATCCCGACCTGGCATTCGACGCCGGCGGTGGCTTCGACCTCGTCGATGAGGAGTTCGGCGAGGGCCTCTTCGCCGCCGAAGTACCCGGCGGCGCCGGTGACGGGAACGGCGACGATGCCGGGCCGCACGACCTCGACCCCGACGGCCTGCCCTTCGACGGCGGCGGCGACGGGCTCGAAGAGCCGGGCGTCGCGGTCCGGATCGTGCTGGTGCACCACGAGTTCCGGGCACCGGGACTGGGCATCCCGACGGCGCATCCCCCGCCCGACGCCACTACGACGCGCTTCGGCTGAGCAGGCGACGACGCGGTTGCCGGAGAAAACGGCGGCAGGGGTGAGGGGCGAGGTACCCGAGGCGGCCCCGGCGGCGACGACCGGCCAGTCCGGGCACCACAGCACGAGCAGCCGTGGCGGACCGTTCATCCCGCGGCCGCGACCAGTGATTCAGTGGTGGCAAGGCTCATCGGCCGGCGCCGGCGAGTCACGAAGGGATGCGGGCCGCCGGTCATCGCGCGACCACACTCGGCCACCACGAACGACCTCTGCGCCCCACTCATCGCACAGCCGCGGCGAAACTCCCGGCCGTCGCGAACGACTTGAACAACCGCGGCCTGCTGGTCATCGCGCGGACCCGGCGCCACGGCTCACCCGGCCACCCCGGCCAACCGCCGCTCCGGTGACTCACCCGCCGCCACGACCCCACCCGGCCCAGGAAGCTGCAACCGCACCGACAACGGCCTCGCCGCCGCACCTCGCCCGCGGCTGGTCGCCACCACCTCGCGCGCCCTCAAGTGCCCGTAGCCGTCCGCTGTCAACCCGTGCCAACGGCGTCCCGACACCCTCAGCTCCAAGTCCGCGCCCGGCCACGGTCCCACCGTCAGCAGCACCGTGCCCCGGTTGCGCACCCGGCCCGCCAGCCGGCGGGCCAGCTGGGGCTGGACGGCGACCGGCCCCAGCACCACCAGGTCGAACCCGTCCACCAGCGCCGACAACACCCCCGTCAGCTCCGCGCCGGGATCGGGCACCAGCGCGAGCCGCTCCAGGTCGACGCCGAGCTCGGCCGCCGCGGCCAGGCCCAGCTCGGGCAACGCCGTCACCGCCGCCCACGAACCGTCGCGGGTTGCCGCCGCCAGCAACGCCAGTACCAGGGACATCGCGCCGCCCACCGCGATCGTCGTGCCGCGTCTCAACCCGCCGTCCGGCAGCAACCTCGCCAGGGGCGGCAGCACCGTCAAGAGCTCCGCAGAAGAACCCGGGCTCAGCTGCGCCGCCGTGCCCACTCCCGGGATCGCCGTGAGCCCGGCCAATGCCTCCGGCACCGCCACCACCGCTCACCTCCAGCACTACGTACTCGTACCGGGCGAACCCAGAAAAGTCATCGAACACTTGTTCGCATAGTGCGAGACGAGCGGCCCCGCTGTCAAGCCGGAGGTCACCCAGGCGGGGCAGTGCCTCAGACCACGCGGCTCACGATCCACGCGTGCGTGCCGACCTGCCGCACGCGGGTGAACCCCGACTCCTCGAACAGCTCGACGGTCGCGCTGAACAGGAACCGGCCCGGCGAGTCCCGGCCGGTCGTCACTTCGGAGATCGCCTCGACGAGCCCGCCGCCCGCCCCGGCGATCTGCGTCAGCGCGCCTTCCAGCGCCGCGCGGGCGACCCCGGCACGCCGGTGCTTCCGGTCGACGAAGAAGCAGGTGATCCGCCAGTCCGGAAGCGGCGGCGCGGCTTTGGCGTACTCGCGCCCGTGCTTGATGCGGGGCAGCTCGTCCGGGCTCCCGTACTGGCACCACCCCTGCGCGACGCCGTCGTCGTCGAACACCAGCGCCGCGTGCGCGCCGCCGGTCCGGACCCGCTCCTCCTTGAGCTCGCGGCGGACCGGCCCGCGCAGCTTGCCCTCCGGGTGGAACCCGAGGCACCAGCAGCCGCCAAAGACGCCGTTGTTGCGCTCGGCCAGCTCCGCGAACGCGTCCCACGTCGAAGCGTCCAAGGACCGCGTGGTGTAAGTCACCCGCGCGATCCTGCCCCAGCCGGGACGCGGGTGTCACGTCCTCTTCCGCCGCCTCGTCCAGGGGGTGAAGCGAGAAAAGAGGACGAAATGCGCCGGATCCTGATCGTCGGCGGTGGCTACGCCGGGTTCTACGCCGCCTGGAAGCTGGAAAAGAAGCTCCACAAGCACGAAGCCGAGGTCACGCTCGTCGACCCGCGGCCCTACCTGACCTACCAGCCCTTCCTGCCCGAAGTCGTCGCCGGGGCGGTCGAAGCCCGGCACGCCGCGGTGTCGCTGCGGCGGCACCTCGAAAACACCCGCGTCATCGCCGGGACCGTGACCGCCATCGACCACGCGCACCGCGTCGTCACCGTGCGGCCCACCGACGGCGACGCCTTCGACCTCGGCTACGACCTCGTCGTCGTCACCGCCGGGGCCGTCACCCGGAAACTGCCCGTGCCGGGTGTCGCGGAGGAGGCGATCGGGCTCAAGCACGTCGAAGAGGCCGTCGCGATCCGGGACCGGCTGCTGACCTCGTTCGACCGCGCCGCGGTGCTGCCGGACGGCCCGCTGCGCCGCAAGCTGCTGACCGTCACCTTCGTCGGCGGCGGCTTCTCGGGCGTCGAGGGCTTCGGCGAGCTGCTGTCGCTGGCGACCGCGTTGCTCAAGCGCTACCCCGAACTGCACCGCGACGAGCTGCGGTTCCACCTCGTCGAGGCGTCGGGCCGGATCCTGCCCGAGGTCACCGACCGGCCGGGACGCTGGGTCGTGCGCGAGCTGGAACGGCGGGGCGCGCGCGTCCACCTGGACACGCTGGTGACGTCGGCGACCGGCGGGCACGTGACGCTCTCGACGGGCGAGGAGTTCGACTCGGAGCTGATCGTCTGGACGGCGGGCAACGGCGCCAATCCCGTCCTGGGCAAGCACACCGACCTCCCGGTCGACGAGCGCGGACTGGTCGTCGTGCGGCCGGACCTGCGTGTCGAGGGCGTGGCCGACGCCTGGGCGGCCGGGGACGACGCCGCGGTGCCCGACCTCGCCTCGCCGGTCCCGGGCGCGCGCACGGTACCCAACGCGCAGCACGCCTACCGGCAGGGAAAGCTGTTGGCCCGCAACATCATCGCCACTCTGCGCGGCCGGCAGCCGAAGCCGTACGTCCACCACAGCCTCGGCGCCATCGCGACGCTGGGACTCGGCCGCGGCATCTTCCAGTACCGGCGCCTGGTGGTCACGGGCCTGCCCGCGTGGCTCATGCACCGCGGCTACCACGTGCTGGCGGTGCCGAGCTGGGAACGCAAGATCCGCGTGCTCGCGGTGTGGCTGACCGCGGCGCTCTTCGGGCGGGACATCCTGTCGCTGGCTTCGGTGCAGCACCCGCGCGACGCGTTCGTCAGCGGCGGAGACCGTCCGGAGTGGAATGCGGAACTCCCCGCCCCCTTCAAGGTATAGCCGACCCCGGGGCTTGTGGCAAGGGCGGGGTCGTCCTCCACAATGGCCGCGCAACCAGCGGAAACAGGGGGAAGTGAATGCGTGCTTTGCTGACGACGTGGGGATCGCGCGGGGACGTCGAGCCCTTGGCGGCACTGGCGGTGGCGCTGCGGGAGCTCGGCGCGGAAGCGGTGGTGTGCGCGCCACCGGACGGGGATTTCGTGACGCTGCTGGAACGCGCCGGGGTGCCGCACGTGCCGCTGGGCCCGTCGGTGCGCTCGGTGGTGACCCGCGAGCGGCCGGACCCGTTCGCGCTCGCGGACGAGCTGGTCACCGCGCGGTTCGGCACGCTCGCCGAGGTCGCCGGGGACTGCGATGTGGTGGTGGCGCAAGGGCTGCTGCCGGCCGGCGCGCGGGACGTCGCCGAGCGGGCCGGGATCCCTTACGTGTACGCGTGTTACCACCTGCACGGGCTGCCGTCGCCGGACTACCCGCCGGGGGTACGGCCGGGCACGCCGTCCCCGGCGGGCGAGACCGACAACCGGGTGCTGTGGCGGCAGGACGCCGAGCGCGTGAACGCCTTGTACGGCCCGGCGCTCAACCGCAACCGGACGGCGCTCGGCCTGCCGGCGGTGGAGAACGTCCGCGGCCACGTCTTCACCGGACGGCCGTGGCTCGCCGCGGATCCGGTGCTGTGCCCGACGGACCTCGACGTGTTCCAGACGGGCGCGTGGATCCTGCCCGACGACCGTCCGCTCCCGGCGGAGCTCGCGAAGTTCCTCGACGACGGCGAGCCGCCGGTGTACGTCGGCTTCGGCAGCATGGCCGCGTATGCCCCGGAGGGCATCGCCCGGATCGCCACCGAAGCGGCCCGCGCGCACGGCCGCCGGATCGTCCTGGGCAGCGGCTGGGCCGGCCTGACGGCGGTCGACGACGCCGAGGACTGCCTGGTCGTCGGCGAGGTCAACCACCAGACGCTCTTCCGCCGGGTGGCGGCGGTCGTGCACCACGGCGGCGCCGGCACGACCACGACGGCCGCCCGGGCCGGCGCGCCCCAGGTGGTGGTGCCGCGGATCGCGGACCAGCCCTACTGGGCGGGCCGGGTGGCCGAGCTGGGCATCGGCGCGGCCCACCCGGATCCGGTGCCGACGGCCGAGTCCCTGTCCGCCGCGCTGGCCACGGCACTCGCTTCCGAAGCCCACGTGGACATCCGCACCGACGGCGCGATGGTGGCCGCGAAACAGCTCCTCGAGCTGGTCTGAGCGACGGGCCTCGCCGGGAGCTCCCGGCGAGGCCCGCCCTGACTCAGCCCGCGAACGGGCTCGCGTCGATCGCGCAGGTCTTGCCCGCGGCCGGGAACGTCCCGGCGATCAGGTAGTCCCGCTTCACCTGCTCGGTGCACGTGCTCGGCACGTACATCGACGAGTGCCCGTACCCCTCGGTGACGAACACCCGGGCGCGCGCCAGTTCCGCGGCGCCGTCGCGGGCCCCGGCCAGCGGCGTCGACGGGTCGTAGCGGTTGTTCAGCACCAGGATCTCCGCCGACGTCGGGCGGTTCCACGGGCCGGTGTACCGGTCCGCGGCAGGCCCCTTCCAGAACGCGCAGCTCATCATGTCCAGCACCGCGATCCGGCCGAAGTACGGGACCCGCTGGTCCTCGGACTCCGCGTACCGGCTGTAGATCGCCGGATCGGTCGGCACATCGCTGTCACCGCACTGGATCGCGTTGAAGGCTTCGGTGCGGTTGGACGTGTACGGCTCGCCCGCCTTGAACGCGGAGACCGCGCCGGGCGCGTCGTACAGGCGCTGCAGCAGCGACGCGATGTCCGGCCAGCCCCGCGAGTCGGACAGGTCGCCCGCCGCGTTGATGATCCCGGAGTACGTCCACGTTTCGCCGTCCACGGTGATCGGGGCCTGCTTGGCCCGCGCCGTGATCGAAGCCCACTTCGCCTTCGGGTCGCCCGAGGAGAACGCGCACTTCGGCCCGGCTTCCGTGCACAGGCGCAGGAACTGGTCGAACGTCTGCGAGATGCCGGTGGCGACGTCTTGGCGGGTGTCCAGCGGCACGCTCTTGCCGCTGCCGTCGTGGCCGGTGGCGTTGCCCACGAAGTCCATCGTGCCGTCGAACACCATCGCGCGGATGCGGTCCGGGAACAGGTTGGCGTACGTGGCGCCGAGCTGGGTCCCGTAGGAAATGCCGTGGTAGGTCAGCTTCGCGTCACCGACCGCGCGGCGCAGCAGCTCCAGGTCCCGCGCGGTGTCGGCCGTCGAGACGTGGTCGAGGATCGGGCCGGCGTTCGCCGCACAGCGGTCGGCGAGTTCCTTCGACTTCGCGTAGAAGGCCGCGTTGCCGCTCGGGTCACCGGGCATTTCCGGGAAGGAGCCGAAGAACGACTCCTGTTCGGCCAGCGTGCCGAAGCACCGGACGGCGGTGCTGTTCCCGATCCCGCGCGGATCCCACGACACGACGTCGAACCGCGCGCGCAGCTGGTCGGAGAACAGCCACGGCCACTTCCCGCGCTCCCGCAGCCGTTGCAGGCCGGACGCGCCCGGGCCGCCGAAGTTGACGAACAGCGTGCCGATCTTGTGCGCGGGATCGGTGGCCGGCAGCTTGATCAGCGCGAGGTCGATCTTCGCGCCGGACGGCCGGTCGTAGTCCAGCGGCACCGCGGCCGTGGAGCATTGGAAACCGTCCTCACAGCCGGTCCAGCTCAGTTTCGGTGCGGGAACGCTGTCGACGGCGGCCGAAGCCACCGCCGGCCCCGCCGCGACGGCCATCGAGACCCCGAGCGCGACGACCACGCCGCGCACGAGACCTCCCCCAGTAAGACGACGCACGAAGAACCCTTTCGTCGGATAAAACGATCACCTTCACAGACGCCGGGCGCCCGCCGAGGTTCCACGAGTCATTCGCGGTTCGGCCGGAGAAGGTTCCCGAAAGAACCCCTGGCGCCGACTTCCACTCCTTAGCTATAGTGCTAGGCACCTAGTTAAATGGAGTTGCCGATGATCGAGTTCCACCTCGACGCCCGCTCGGGGCTTTCGCCGTACCAGCAGCTGGTCCAGCAGGTACGGCACGCCCTCCGGCTGGGCCTGCTCGACAAGGGAGACCAGCTCCCGAAGGTCAAGGACGTGGTCGCCGACCTGGCGATCAACCCCAACACCGTGCTCAAGGCCTACCGCGAACTCGAGCACGACGGCCTCGTCTCGGCGCGGCCCGGCGTCGGCACCTTCGTGACCGCGACGCTGAACGGCGCCGCCTCCTTCGCCGTCCTCGGACCGCTGCGGCAGGACCTGCGCCGCTGGCTGGGGAAGGCCCGCCAGGCCGGCCTCGACGAAGAGAGCATCGAGGCCCTGCTGATGTCCACGTTTCGCGACTCCGCCAGAGAGGACATAGCGTGACCGTCCTGCGTGCCCAGGGACTGGGCAAGAAGTACAAGCGCAAGTGGGCGCTGACCGGCTGCACGCTCGAAATCGAGGCCGGCCACGTGACCGGGCTCGTCGGCCCCAACGGCGCCGGCAAGTCCACCCTGCTGAACATCGCCTCCGGCATGCTGGAGCCGACGACCGGCACCATCGAGGTCTGCGGCGGCACCCCCGGCAGCGGCCCGGACCAGCTCGCGAAGGTGGGCTACGTCGCCCAGAGCACGCCCGTCTACACCGGGCTCACCATCGAAGAGCACCTGCGGCTCGGCGCGCACCTCAACCCGAGCTGGGACGACTCGCTCGCCACCAAGCGGGTCGAACGGCTCGGGCTCGACCCGAAGCAGCCCGCCGGCAAGCTCTCCGGCGGCCAGCGCGCGCAGCTCGCGCTCACCCTCGGCATCGCCAAGCGCCCCGAACTGCTGCTGCTCGACGAGCCGGTGGCCTCGCTGGACCCGTTGGCGCGCCGGGAGTTCCTGCAGGACCTCATGGAAGCCGTCGCCGAGCACGGGCTGTCCGTCGTGATGTCCTCGCACCTGGTCAACGACCTCGAACGCGTCTGCGACCACCTCGTCGTGCTGGTGGACTCCCAGGTCCGGGTGATCGGCGACGTCGAAGAGCTGCTCGCCTCGCACCACCGGCTCTCCGGGCCGCGCCGCGAGGTCGACTCGCTGCCTGCTGACCAGCACGTCGTCTCCGCGAAGCACACCGACCGCCAGACCACGGTGCTCGTCCGGACCGAGGCGCCGATCCTCGACCCCGCGTGGACGGTCGCGCAGATCGGGCTCGAGGACCTCGTCCTCGAGTACATGAGCAACCCCACCGCCGCCCGCCCCGCCCTGGAGGTCCTCCGATGACCTGGCTGACCTGGCGCCAGTTCCGCATTCCCGCGCTGTCCGTGTTCGCCGCGCTGATCGTGATCGGCGTCGTGCTCGCGATCACCGGGCCGGAGCTGGTCGGGCGCACGAACTTCTCCGACCAGGACACGATGTTCGGCGGGACGATCCTGGCGCTCTACCTGCTGCCCGCGGTGATCGGCGTCTTCTGGGGCGTCCCGATGATCACCCGCGAGCTGGAAAGCGGCACGCACAGCCTGGTGTGGAACCAGACTGTCACGCGCAAGCGGTGGCTCACCACCAAGCTCGGGTTCGGGCTCCTGGCCGCGATGGTCGCGGCCGGCCTGCTCGGCTGGGCGGTGTCGTGGTGGGCGAGCCCGATCGACGCGCTCGCGGCGACGCAGACCGATCGCGGGATGCTCTCGCGCATCGCGCCCGTGGTGTTCGGCGCGCGCGGCATCGTCCCGATCGGCTACGCGGCCTTCGCCCTCGCGCTCGGCGTGGCGGTCGGGATGCTGCTGAAGCGGACCGTGGCCGCCATGGCCGTCACGCTCGTCGTGATCGCCGCCGTGCTGCTCGTGGTGCCGAACTTCGTGCGGCCGTACCTGCTGCCGCCGCAGCAGATGACGGTGGCGATCGTCGGCGAGGACATCACGAACATCAGCGGCGACGACACCGGCAGGGTGCAGGAGATCGGCGTGCGGAACCCGGCCGGCGCGTGGGTGCTGGCGAACGAAACCGTCGACCCGAACGGGAACGTGGCCTCCCCGCTGCCGGACTTCGTGCAGAACTGCCTGCCGCGGCCGGGTGGCGGCCCGCCGGAACGCGGCGGCCTCGAGCAGTGCATGGCGCAGCTGGGCGCGCACGGCTACCAGCAGCGCCTGACCTACCAGCCCGGCTCGCGGTTCTGGCCGCTGCAGTGGCTCGAACTCGCGCTGTACCTCGCGATGACCGCCCTGCTCACCTGGTTCTGCTTCCGCCGCCTCCGTCATCTTTCCTGAGCCGATTCCTGGGGGAATCATGCGCACTCTCGCGGTAGCCACCGCATTGACACTCACCCTCTCCGCGTCGCCGGCCGTCGCTTCGGCGGCCACTACGCCCTCCCTGCCCCACCCGACCGGGCACGACCCGGTCGGCGTCACCTCACTGTCCTTGAAGGACACTTCGCGCCCTGACCCGTGGGTGCCGACGGTCCCCTACCGCGAGCTGATGGTCTCCGTCTTCTACCCGGCGACCTCCGGCCACGGCCCGACGAAGCAGTACATGACCCCGCTCGAGTCCGAACGCAACCTCGAACGGGAGAACATCCCGGGGCTGCCCCTGGACGTCATGAGCACCGTCCGGACGAACGCCGTCGTCGACGCGAAACCGGCCGGGCGGTGGCACGGCCTGCCGCTGGTCGTGCTGTCGCCGGGCTGGACGCAACCGCGGGCCACACTCACCTCGCTGGCCGAGGATCTGGCCAGCCGCGGTTACGCCGTCGCGGCGATCGACCACACCTACGAAAACCGCGCCACCACGTTCCCCGACGGCCACGTCACCGGCTGCGCCGCCTGCGAGGTCGACGACCAGCCCGGGATCTGGGAGAAGGTCGCGCAGGTGCGGTCGAAGGACACGTCGTTCGTGCTCGACGAGCTGCTGCACTCGAAGAAGTGGGGCGCCCTGATCGACCCGCAGCGCATCGGCATGACCGGGCACTCCGCCGGCGGCGCGATCACGACGCAGGCGATGCTCGCCGACTCGCGCATCCGCGCCGGGGCGGACATCGACGGGAGCATCCACGTCCCGCTCCCGGCGTCCGGGCTGTCGAGGCCGTTCCTGTTCCTGGGCAGCATGGACAACTACACGCCGGGCCAGCCGGGCCCGTACGACGACTGGGAGACGGACTGGACGCACCTCACCGGGTGGAAGCGCTGGCTCATGGTGTCCGGCACGGTGCACAGCTCGTTCACCGACCTCGGTGTGCTCGCCGCCCAGCTGGGGGTCGACATCGGCGCGTCGATCGACGCGTACCGCGCGCTGACGATCACGCGGAACTACGTAAGCGCTTTCTTCGACCAGAACCTGAAGTGCCGTCCGCAGCCGCTGCTGGCCGCGCCTTCGCCCGCCTACCCGGAAGTGACGTTCATCGGATGAGGAAAGCCGTTCTCCTGACCGTCACCGCGCTCGCGCTCGGCTCGGCCGCGCCCGCCTCGGCGTCTCCTACGCTGTCGCTGGCCCGGCCGACCGGCGCCCAGCCGGTGGGCATCACCTCACTGTACTTGAAGGACACCTCGCGGCCGGATCCGTGGGTCGAGACGGTGCCCTACCGCGAGCTGATGGTGTCGCTCTTCTACCCGGCGGTTTCCGCGCAGGGGCCGAAGAAGCAGTTCATGACCGAGGCGGAAGCGCAAGCGGTGTTCGACGAAGCCGGCATCACCGGCATTCCGGCTTCGGTCATGACCACGGTGCACACTGACGCCGCGGTCGACGCGCAGCCGGCCGGGCACCACCTGCCGCTGGTCGTGCTGTCGCCCGGGTTCAAGCGGCCCCGCGCCGAGCTGACGTCGCTGGCCGAGGACCTGGCGAGCCACGGCACCGCCGTCGTCGTGGTCGACCACACCTACGAAAACGTGGCGACGACGTTCCCCGACGGCCGGGTCACCGGCTGCGCGGCCTGCGGCAGCTACGACGACGCGTTCTGGAAGAAGCTGCAACGCGGGCGCGCCGCGGACGTCTCGTTCGTGCTGGACTCGCTGACGCACTCGAAGTGGGCGTCGCTGATCGACGCGTCCCGCATCGGCATGGCCGGACACTCGGTCGGCGGGGCGAGCGCGCTCGACGCGATGGTGGGCGACCCGCGGATCAAGGCGGGGATCGACATCGACGGCACGACGGACGACCCGCTGCTCGCGCCGGGCCTCGACCGGCCGTTCCTGTTCCTGGGCCGGGCGGACATGTACACGCCCGGCACCGGCCAGGAATCCGGTACCTGGCAACGGGACTGGGCGCAGCTGACGGGGTGGAAGCGCTGGCTCGTCGTCGCGGGCATGGCACACCCGTCGTTCACCGACATAGGTTTGGTGGGTGAGCAGCTCGGCCTCGACTTCGGTGCGACGACGCCGGCGGCGCGCGGGCAGGCGATCACGGCGGCGTACGTCCGGGCGTTCTTCGACCAGCACCTGCGCGGCCAGGCCCAGCCGCTGCTCGACCAGCCGTCTCCCCGGTACCCGGAGGTCAGCTTCGCCATGACGTCGACGCCCTACCTGCCCGCACCGACCGGGAACCGGCCGGTGGGCAGCACGCAGGTGTACCTGAAGGACACTTCGCGGCCGGACCCGTGGGTGCCGTCGGTGCCCTACCGGGAGCTGATGGTCTCGCTCTTCTACCCGGCGGTTTCCGCGCAGGGGCCGAAGAAGCAGTACCTGACCGCGGCCGAGTCGGCGGCGCTGCTGTCCGGCAGCGGCTTGGACGTGCCACCGGACCTGCTCACCAGGCTGGTGACGAACTCGGTCGCCGGCGCCCGGCCGGCCGGTTCGCACCTGCCCCTGGTGGTGCTTTCGCCCGGCTACACCAAACCCCGCGCCACGCTCAGCGCGCTGGCCGAGGACCTGGCGAGCCACGGGTACGCCGTCGCGCTCGTCGGCCACACGTACGAGAACGCCGGCCAGAGCTTCCCCGACGGGCGCTTCGCCGGGTGCGCGTCGTGCGAAGTGCCGCACGACTCCGCGTTCTGGACGAAGGTGGAGCTGGGCCGGGCCGCCGACGTGTCGTTCGTGCTGGATTCCCTGACCCGCTCGAAGAAGTGGGCGCCGCTGATCGACGCGTCCCGGATCGGCATGGCGGGGCACTCCATGGGCGGGGCGAGCACGCTGCCCACGATGGTCGCGGACCCGCGCGTCCTGGCCGGCATCGACATCGACGGCACCACCGAGGTCCCGCTGACCCCGCCCGGGTTGTCACGGCCGTTCATGTTCATGAGCCACCAGCTCGCGGCGACAGCCTGCGCGCCCAACGTGCCGTGGGAGCGGGACTGGGCGCAGCTGACGGGCTGGCGGCGCTGGGCCGAGGTGGCGGGAACGCAGCACGCGTCGTTCACCGACGTGGGCCTGGTGGGAGACCAGCTCGGCGTCGACACCGGCACGACCACCACCGCGGCGCGCACCCAGGAGATCACGCGGACGTACGTGAACGCATTCTTCGATCAGCACTTGCGGGGCGAGGCACGGCCGGTGCTCGACGAGCCGGGGTATCCGGAAGTCTCGTTCTGCCACTGAGCACGGCGGAAGCGGCACTCGCCGGGGGTGTGCCGCTTCCGCCGTCAACCGGGCATACAGGGCAAACCTCGTAGATCGAACGTTTGGCCGTCGAGGCCCGATACTGGACCCCGTGGACGAGTTCTTTTCGTTGCTCACCGGGTTCTTCAACACCGTCGTGGCCGGGGTCGGCGCCTGGGTCGCCGTGACGCAGTGGCGTGCTTCGCGGCGCAAACCGCCGGTCACCGCACCGCCACCGCGGGCGCCCGCCGGGCCACCGCGGCTGCCCGCGCCACCACCCGCCCCCGTCGCCGAACCGCCGGCGGGGCGGAAGCTCGCCCGTGCCGCCGCGGTGGCCGTCGGTGCGGGAGCGGCCACCGCCGTGTTCTCCGCGCTGACCGACTTCGTCTACTGGCTGCAGGAATCGTCCGCCGACGAGCCGGCCGCACTCCTCGTCTTCCTGGGGAGTCTCGCCTACCTGGCCGCCCTGACCGGCCTGTTCCTCGGGCTCTTCGTGCTCGTCGCGGGCCTGGTCAAACGGCGCAAGCGCATCGCCCGGCTGGGCCTGCTCGCCGTGCTGCTGAGCCAGACGATCTGGCTCGCGATGTGGCTGACCGCGGCGATGTAGCTCCTCAGAGCTTGCCGCCGGCGACCGGCGGCATGTCCGGCGCGTCCCCGGTCTCCGCGGCCGCCTCGCGGTACAGGTGGTTCTCGACCTCGAAGAGGTTGTCGGCGGCGCGCTCGACGACCGTGAGCAGCGTGGACATCCGGGCCACCTCCTCCACCTGCTCCTTGAGGAACCAGGCCACGAACTGCTCGCCGAGGTAGTCCTCCTCCAGCCGTGCGGCCTTCGCCATCGCCTCGATGTCGGCGGTCACGGCCCGTTCCTGCGCCAGCGCCAGCTCGATCGCCTCGTGCGCGCTCGAGAAGTCGTTCCGGACGTCGCCGCTGCCCGGGATCGTCACCGGCTGGCCGCGGTCGAGCAGGTACCGGACCATCGCCAGCGCGTGGTTGCGCTCCTCGATCGACTGCCGGTAGAAGCGTTTCGCCAGCCTCGGCAGATCGCGCCCGTCGAACCAGACGGCCAGGGCGACGTACTGCTGCGCGGCGGTGAACTCGTGGCGGATCTGCTCCTGCAGGAGTTCGGAAAACTTCGAACGGTCTGTGTCGGCCATGCCCCACAACCTACGACGCCGGGCCGCCCCCGCGCACCCGCCGCACACCGAGTCCGCGTCACGTGGGTGGCTGGTACTGCTCCACCCGGATGCTGTCCTTCACCGCGTCGAGGAACTCGTTGCGGGCCGTGTTCAGGGACCGGTACTCGGGCTTTCCGGGGTTGATCAGCTCGTGCCACAGCGAAACGACCACGCCGCTGCGGTCTTCCAGCTCGTGCGCCCGGGAGATCAGCGCCGGTGTCCCGATCACCTCCAGCATCGCGACCTGTTCCCGCATGCCCGCGAGCGCGTCGGCGCCGGCCTGGTAGCGCAGGCGGCGGTCGTCCTCGTCGGTGAGCACCTGGTTCCGGAAAGCGGTGATCCGGGCGAGGTGCCGGGTGATCTCGAGGTAGGTGTCGCGGATCTCCCGGTCCCACCGGCGGCGGTCCTCCCGGTTCAGCTTCCGGCGGTCGCTCAACGCGATCGCGAGGAACGCGAGCAGCGCACCCGCGAGCAGGAAGCCCCCGGCGACCACCGGCAGACCCCACCAGGGCGCGGGTCCCGGAACCGGTGCGGCTGGGGCGAGTGCGATCGGCACCGGCGAGATCATGCGGGCACGATACTCGCGAAAACCGGGAAAAACGCCCGCCGATCGCACCCGGGCTACGATCGGCGGGTGCCGAGCCACCTTCCCGACCTCTCCGGCACCGTCACCTGCGTCACCGGCGCGAGCGGCACGGTCGGCCGCGGGATCGCGCTGCGGTTCGCCGAAGCGGGCAGCGCGGTGGCCGTGCACCACCGCCGTCCCGGCGCGGGCGACGACGTCGTCGCGGCGATCGAGGCCGCGGGCGGGCGGGCCCGCGCGTTCGCCGCCGAACTGACCAGCGACAACGCCTGTCACGCGCTGCTGGCCGCCGTCGCGGACTGGGGCGGACGGCTCGACGCGCTGGTGAACAACGCCGGCGTCCAACCGGTCGAACCCCTCGCGGATCTGACGGCGCGGCAGTGGCAGGCCATGCTCGACGCGACCCTGACCAGCGCGTTCTCCTGCACCCAGGCGGCAAGCCGGCTGCTGGGCGACGGCGGCAGCGTCACGCACATCGCGTCGATCGAGGCCCGGCAGCCCGCGCCGGGGCACGTCCACTACAGCGCGGCCAAGGCGGCGTTGGTGATGCACGCCCGCGGCGCCGCGCTGGAGTACGGGCCGCGCGGGATCCGCGTCAACACGGTGTCCCCCGGCCTGATCTCGCGCCCGGGACTGGACCGCGACTGGCCCGACGGCGTCGAGCGGTGGCAACGCGCCGCACCGCTGGGCCGGCTGGGCACCCCGGCCGACATCGGCAACGCGTGCGTCTTCCTGGCCTCCCCGCTGGCCTCCTGGATCACCGGGCACGACCTCGTCGTCGACGGCGGGGTGACGGCCCGGCCGACCTGGTAACCTGGAACACGTTCTAGTTTCCTGGGGGCGCGATGACCTTCCCGATCGTCGACGGCGTGCCGCCCGGGCGCGCGCTGCTCGGGTCCCGGATCCGCGAGCTGATCGACGCGTCCGTGTGCGCGGGCGACGACGCCGACCTGGCCGCCGCCGCGAGCCGGATCGAGGCGGTCACCGCTGCCCTGCGGGCGACCGGCGGCGCGCCACCGCTGCTGCTGGCGGCGCTCGAAGGCGGCGGCCACCTCAGCATCAACAACCCCCTCGAAGGACCCGGGAACCCGTTGGCCCCGCCCCTGTCCTGGACGCACATCGGACCGGACGAGGTCCGGGCCGAGGTCCTGCTGGGCGCGGCGCACGAAGGCCCGCCGGGGCGCGTCCACGGCGGCTGGGTGGCGGCGGTCCTGGACCACGTGCTCGGCCGGGCGACCGCCGCGGCCGGCTTCCCCGGGATGACGGCGTCGCTGACGGTCGACTACCACCGGGGCACGCCGTACGCGGTGCCGCTCGTCGCGGAGGGCCGGCTCGAACGCCGCGACGGGCGGAAGCTGCACGCGACCGGGACCCTTCGCGCCGGGGAGACGGTCTGCGCCAGCGCGAAGGCGATCCTGGTGCACTTCAGCGCCGACCGGTTCCCGGTGTCCACAAGGGACTGAGGACCGGCCGGCGAACGTCTTGAATGAGTCATTCAGGACCTCCGGTGACCTGAATGACTCATTCAAGACACCGGCCGCGGGTCCCGCTCACGGCACCGGCGTCGTGTGGCGGGGTGCGTCCGAGCTCGCCGAAGCCATCAGGACCGCGCAGATCGGCACCGCCATCGCCAGCGCCGCCAGCACGAACACCGGGAACAGGAACGAAAACACCTCCGTGCCGACCGGGTCCGGCGCCGCCGGGTCGAGGTGGAGGCGGACCGCCGCCATGCCCGTGTAGTGCATGCCCGTCACCGCCGCGCCCATCACCAGGCCCGCCACCAGCCGGGGCAGGAGCTTGTCCAGCCCGACCGTGAACCACAGTGCCGCCGTCGCCGCGACGACCGCGATCACCACCGACAACACCACCAGCGCCGGGTCGTAGCTGATCGTCCCCTTGACCTGGACCGCCCACATCCCGGTGTAGTGCATGACGTTCACGGCGAGCCCGGTCAGCAGCCCGCCGAACAGCAGCCGCTTCCACGCGAACCGGTTGCGGACGCCGAACACCAGCAGCCCGCAGAACACCGCCGCCACCGACAGGGCTGCCGAGAGCGCCGTGCGCAGGATGTCGTACCGCACCGGCAGTCCCGGCGTCGAGAAGCCGAGCATCGCGATGAAGTGCATGACCCAGATGCCGACGCCGCCGATCGACACCGCCGCGAGCGCGAGCCAGGTCAGCCGCGTCCGCGCGCTGTCGGTCGTCCGCGCCTGCAGCGTGCAGGCGAGCCCGAGCGCGCAGCCCACCGCCGAAGTCAGGTACGCGAGCACGACGAGCCATTGGCCCATCGCGAAGTCGTCGTGATCCATGTACATTTCCGTGCTCCTGTCAGGCTTGCCGCCGGTGTGGCGCGTGCAGGGCGGCCAGCGCGTACTCCGCCGCGGCGATGAGGGTCTCTTTCGTCGACTCCGGCGAACGCGCGTCGCAGGTGACGACCTGGACCTCCGCCGGGATCTTGAGGGCTTCGCGCACCTGCTCCGGCGGGTGCTGGCGGGTGTCCTGGAACTGGTTGACGGCCACCAGGAACGGCAGCCCGCGCGACTCGAAGAAGTCGATCGACGCGAAGCTGTCCGCGAGCCGGCGCGTGTCGACCAGGACGATCGCCGCCACCGCGCCGCAGACGAGGTCGTCCCACATGAACCAGAACCGGTGCTGGCCGGGCGTGCCGAACACGTAGAGGATCAGGTCGTCGGCCAGCGTGACCCGGCCGAAGTCCATCGCCACCGTCGTGGAGAACTTCCCCGGCACCGCTTCGGTCCGGTCGACGCCGAGGGCCGCCGCCGTCATCACGGCTTCGGTGCGCAGCGGGTCGATCTCCGAGACGGCGCCGACGAAGGTCGTCTTGCCGGCCCCGAACCCGCCGGCGACCACGATCTTGGCCGAGGTGATCCGCTTGTCAGAGTGCACGTAGTCCACTGAGGACCCTTTCGAGCAGTTCGTTGCGTTCGTCGAAGGAAGCGTCCGCGGGGAGCGTGTCGCGGATCGACACCTGGCCGGCGACCAGCAGGTCGCCGAGGAGCACCCGGGCCACGCCCAGCGGCACGCCCAGGTGGACCGCGACCTCCGCCACCGAGCGCTGGCGCAGGCACAGCTGCGTCACCGCGGCCAGCGGGTCGGTCGGGCGGAAGCGGGCCGTCCGCCCCTCCGGCGTCGTTTCGACGAGGGCTTCCACCGCCAGGTCGACCCTCGGCCGGGTGCGGCCGGCGGTCCACGCGTACGGGCGGGCCAGCGATGCCGCCTGCCGCCCGCCCTGGCGTCGCCGGCCTTCCGTCACCGGCTCACCCCGGGTGCGGCCGCGGGCCGCGCGGGTGTCTCGACCATCTTCCCGACCCTGTCGACGAGCAGCGTCATCTCGTAGCCGACCAGGCCGATGTCGCAGCCGGGATTGGCCAGCACCACCAGGTTCGAGCCGTCGCCGACGTTCATCAGCAGCAGGAAGCCCTGCTCCATCTCGATGACCGACTGCACCACCCGGCCCGCGGTGAACAGGTCGGCCGTGCCGAGCGCGAGGCTCGCGAGACCGGACGCGATTGCCGAAAGCTGGTCCGCCCGGTCGCGCGGCATCGAGTCGTTCGCCGCCACGAGCAGGCCGTCCGCCGAGACGAGCGCGGCGTGCGCGACACCGGGTACTTCCTGCGTGAACGCCGACACCAGCCAGTTCCGGGACTGGTCGACCACGTCCGCTCCTTCCTGCCGCGTGCTCGTGCTCATGACGGGCCCTTCGGGTCGATCGCGACCCGGTGCCGGGCCGCGCGCATGCCGCTGTAGTGCCGGGAAAGGTTGTTCCGCACCGCCGCCGGGTCCCGGAACGACGGGTCGGCCGGCTGCGGCTGACGCGGGGCGACCGAGCCCGGGGCGAGCTGCGCGCCCGGCTGCCGGGTCGGCAGGCCCGATTCGGTGAACTCGACGTCGTCCAGCGTGCCGACCGCCGTTTCGGCGGCCTGCCGGACGTCGTCGGCCGGGGTCGCCCACTCGCCGGGCCGCGCCGGTTTCGCGCGGTCGTCGGCGAACCAGTGCGACAGCATCTGGTCGAAGATCGGCGTCGGCAGCGGCGGGGACTCCCCCGCGGCGGCGGGTTCTTCGGCGGGCCACCGGGGTTCCGGCTCGGGCCGGGGGGCGCCGTTGACGGCCGGCGGCCGCTCGGGCAGCTCCGGCGGCCCGTGCCTCGCCGGCAGGTCCACCAGGATCAGCACGCCGGGGACGTGCACGCTGGCGGTGATGCCGGCGCTCGCGCTCCGCTGGGTCGTGGGCCGCAGCCGCACGGTGATCCCGTGCGAGGCGGCGAGCCTGCTCACCACGAACAGGCCCATCCGGCGAGTGGTCTCCGGGCTCACCGAGGCGCCGGCGGCGAGCCGGGCGTTCGCCGCTTCGAGGTCCTCGCGGGTCATGCCGAGGCCGATGTCCACGATCTCGATCAGCACCCCGCCGTCGAAGCCGCGGTCGGCGGTGAGCACGACCTGCTCGGTCGGCGGCGACGACCGGATCGCGTTCTCCAGCAGCTCGGCCAGGATGTGCACGACGTCGGCCGCGGCCTCGGCCTGCACCGACCCGCGGGGCGCGTTGCCGAGCGTGACCCGCTGGTAGTCCTTGACCTCCGACGTCGCCGCCCGCAGCAGCTCGACCGTCGCGACCGGCCCGACGTCCCGGCGCACCGGCCGCCCGCCCGCCAGGACCTGCAGGTTTTCGCCGTTGCGCCGCAGCCGGGTGGCGATGTGGTCGATCTGGAAGAGCTCGGCCAGCCGCTGCGGGTCCTGCTCGTCGGCTTCGAGGTCCTCGATCACCGACAGCTGCAGCTCCACCAGCGACTGGCTGCGCCGCGACAGCGTCATGAACATCTCGCTGACCTGGATGCGCATCTCGGCCTGCTCGCCGACGGCCAGCCGCACCGCCTGCCGGTGCATGTCGTCGAAGGCGCGGGCCAGCTGGCCGATCTCCTCCTCGGAGTCGACGGGCAGCCGCTCGGTCGCCTGCCAGTCGACGTCCTCGCCCTCCCGGATCCGCTCGATGGTGCCGGGCAGCCGCCGGCGCGCGGTGTCGACCGCGGCCGCGTGCAGCCTGCGGATCGGGACGACCACCGAGCGGGCCACGGCGAGCGCGATGGCGAGGGCGCCGAGCAGCGACGCCAGCACCAGCGCGGTGTCGCGCAGAGCTTCGGACCGCGTGACGTTGGTCCGCGCGCCGACCGCGTCCGAAAGCGTTTTCACCTGGTCGGCCAGGAAGGTCCCGAGCGCCGCGCGCTTCGCCGCGGGTCCGCCGGCGCCGGGGATGGTGGCGGCGGCGAACCGCGCGGCCATCGCACCGGCGGGCAGTGCGCGGCGGATCTGCCCGGTGAGCACCGACTCCTCGGCGACGGCGGCCGCGAGCGCGTCCGCCGGCCGGCCGCCCGGGACCTCCTGGCCGGCGAGAGACGTTCTCAGCTGCGTCAATGCTTTCGTGATATCGGCCGGAGCGTCGAGATCGATATTCCCGGCCTGGGCGATGACGCCGGGGATCAGGTCACCGAGGCCGACGACGAAGTCGTGGTAAGCGGGCGTTTTGTCCCCGGCGGAACCGTCCTGCTGACGCAGGCCGGCCAATTTTCCCAATTGATCTTCCAGCGTCCGCGAAAGCCCCGGCGCCAGCTGCGCGAATTCGGCGTCGTGGCGGATGACCGCGGCTTTCGCGTCGACCGCGGCGGTCTGCGCGGCCGCGCCGTCGTGGATCATTTCGTCGTCGACGAGCCCGGTGAGCTCGGCGATCCCTTGCACGACCGGCATTTGATCGCGCACCCCGCTGAGCGCGCCCGCTTGGGCGAGCTCGGCCTGCACGCGCCCGCCGGCCAGCAGCAGCGCGACCAGGACGGGCAGCAACAACACGACGGAGATCTTGGTGCGCAGCCGCCAGCTGCCGGGATTCCACGACGCGCTGGAACGACGGCGAAGCGGTTCGTCTTCTTTCATCGGTGGCGTGGCTCGATTCGTACCGGTGGCCCGAGAACGATTTCCTGGATGCTTTTCCCCCGGAATTCAGAACGCAGACCTAACTCCGGCGACCGCGACGCTGTCAAGGAACACCGGCCGTTTCCCCCGTACGCACCAGCTACACAGGGTGAGCTTCGACGGACCGGCATTCCGCCTTCGCGGAGGGTGAGCGCAGCAGCGGGATCACGCCGAAAACGCGGCGATTCCGGTGAATTTCCCCCGCGCCGCCGACCACTGTCCACTGAGGACTCGTGGCCGGACCGACCCCCAGCCGGTCCGCGCACGGCACGCGACGTCGTCGCGTGCCGTGCGGCCCCGAAGGTGCCAGTGGCGCGCGAGCGGCGTCAACCGGCCCGGGCGATGTTTCGCATCTGCTCGAAACGTCACTGATCACACACCGGCGAGACCCCGCGTCACCAGTGGCTATCCTCGGCCGGGAAAGGGCGGTACGTCGATGCTCAAGATTCACTTCACGGACGCGGACCTGGCGAAGGTGACCATCGCCGAGGACGCGGACCCGATGTGGGAGCTGCTCATGAGCAGCTACCGGATCCGGCGTCCGGAGGGCGAGCCGTTCTTCGGCCGGTGGCGCCGGGGGTCGCGCACGGTGGTGCCCGAGTCCGGGCGGCTGCTGATGTCCGCCGTCCCGCCGTACGGGTACTGCCCGGACTTCCTCACCCCGGCCGGGCGCACCACCATCGGCGACGGCGTCTCGACGGTGCTCGAAACACCCCCGACGGCCCTGGCCGCCGACGTCGCCGAGCTGGCGGCGCAGGGCACGCGCGTCACGCCGTGGCTGCGCCGGCTGGCCGGCGGCGAGACCCGTGAGCTGCACCGGCTCGGCATGGCCCTGCACGACTACTACCGCCAGTGCGTGGCCCCGGACTGGGCGACGATCCGCCGCACGGTCGCCCGCGACCGTCACCGGCTGCAGTCGAACTTCGACCGCGGCGGGCCGCAGCTGCTGCTCTCGACGGTCCACCCCGACGTCACCTGGACTCCGCCGGTGCTGCGGGTGCGCTTCCCGATCGAGCAGGAGCTCCACCTGGACGGCCGCGGCCTGCGCCTGATCCCGGCGTTCTTCGCGCACGGCATGCCGACGACGTACAAGGACCCGGGGCTCCAGCCGGCGCTGGTCTATTCGATCAACCACACGCGCTTCGACAGCGACGCGGAGCCCGGCCCGTCGCTGGCGGCGCTGCTCGGCCAGACGCGGGCACGGGTGCTGATGACGGTCGCGATCACGCGCTGCAACACGAGCGAGCTGGCCGAGCTGACGGGCGTCTCCCTGGCGACGGCCAGCCAGCACGCGTCGGTGCTGCGGGCCAGCGGGCTGATCACGAGCTCGCGGTCGGGGAAGTCGCAGATCCACGAGATCACCCCGCTGGGCCTGGGCGTCATCCGGGCCAGCTGACCCCGCCCCGGCGTCTTGAATGACTCATTCAGGTCTTCGGAGGTCCTGAATGAGTCATTCAAGACGTTTCGGGCCGCGGGTTGCGCCGAGCCGCCTCCAACGCGAACAATCATTCGCTATGGAGTCCCGAGCCAGCTTCACCGCGGAGACGATGGCCCTGCAGCGGGCGTTCGAATCCCACCGCCCACCCGGGCGGCGCCGCTTCGACGACCCGTACGCGACGGCCTTCCTGCGCCCGTCGCTGCGCGTCCTCGCCGAAGCGGCGCGACTGCCCGGCGTCCGGCACCTCGCCACCGGCCTCTACGACGCCGTCGCCGGGCCGGGGCCGCGTGCCTCCGGCATCGCGCGGACCAAGGTGATCGACGACGCCCTCACCGAAGCCATGACCGGCGACACCCAGTGCGTCCTGCTCGGCGCCGGCTACGACGCGCGCGCCCACCGGCTGCCCGCGCTCGCCGGCCGGGCCGTCTTCGAGGTCGACCATCCCGCCACCCAGGCCCGGAAGCGGGCCGTCCTGGGCGAGGGCCCCCGCTACGTGCCCGTCGACTTCGAACGCGACGACCTCACGACCAGCCTCCTCGAAAGCGGCTTCGACCAGGGGAAACCGAGCGTGTTCCTCTGGGAGGGCGTCACCAACTACCTCACCGCCGACGCCGTCGACGCAACGCTCGCCGCCGTGCACGGGCTCGGCGGCGACCTCGTCTTCACCTACGTCGACGTCCGGGCCCTGCGGGAGCCCAGCCCGTTCCCCGAGGCGCGCCGGTGGGTGCGGGCCGTCGCGCGGTCCGGGGAGCCGTGGACCTTCGGGCTGCTGCCCACCGAAACCCGGACTTTCCTGGCCGAACGCGGCTTCGACCTGCGCAAAGACGTCTCGACCCACGAAGCCGGCGGCGGCTCGCGGCTCTACCGGATCGCGATCGCGGCGAGGAGTGCCCGTGCCCCGCATCAGTGAGGAACGCCGCAACGCGCAACGGCAGCGGATCCTCGACGCCGCGATGACCTGCTTCGAGAAGGCCGGTCCGGACGGGGCGTCCATGCAGGACATCGTCGCCGAGTCCGGGATGAGCGCGGGCGCCCTCTACCGCTACTTCGACGGCAAGGAGGCGATCATCGAGGCGGTCGCCGCCGACCGCCACGACCACGAGCGCGCCCTCGTCGCGGCGGCGATCGCGGACGGCGGCCCGGACGCCCTCCGCCGGTTCCTCAACGCCTACTTCGACTGGGTCGCCGACCCGGAGGAGGCACGACGGCGCCGCGTCACGGTCCACGTCTGGGCCCGCGCCCAGCACGACGAGCGGCTGAGGCGGATCGTCACCGAGGGGCTCGCCCCGCTCGACGACGTCGGCCGCGCGCTGGCCGCCACCGGGCTGCCGGACGGCGTCGAGCCGGACATGTTCGCGCGCGTCCTGCTCGCGCTCATCCAGGGGTTCCTGCTCCAGCGCTCCTGGGAGCCCGACCTCGACCCGCAGCGCTACCGCGACACGGTCACCAGCCTCCTGGATCGGGTGTTGCCCCGGTGAACGGCGCACGTGTTAGCCTGTCGCCGTGCAGCGCCTGATGACGTCCTCGCGACTCGTAACCCGGCGCGCCGGCTGAACCCAGGTCGCCGGCGCGCAGCGTCGTCGATCTCGTTTCTCGGGACCTGGCCCCGATCTCATTCTTTCTTTCCCTTGGGAGATCAGCCATGTCCACGTCTTTCGCCATTCCCGCGGCCCGCTCGGCCATGCTGCTGCGCCGCCGCATCGCCACGTACTTCGTCGGCGGCGCCGAAGAGATCCCGGCACTGGTCGGCGCCCTGGACGGCCACCTAGTCCACGAACTGTCGGTCGACGTCAGGGACGGCGTCCGCGAGAGCGGCATGGTCTGTGCCGTTCTGCTGGCGGCCGAGGACACCGAGCCCCTGCTCGGCAGGCTGCGCGAGCTGCCGTCGGTCGTTTCGGCCGAACTCGCCTGAGCTGCTATCTTCGCGGGGAAGATCAACGGAGGAGACCAGTCGTGGCAGGTGACGTCGACATCTCCGGATAGCTCCGGAGTGTGCGGGCCCCCGGCAGTGCCGGCGCGGGCCGCTTTCGACGTCCCCCTTTCGCTTCGCACCACTTCGAGGTCTTCGCCATGTCCGAAATCGTGCTGTCCGGCCTGTCCTTCTCCTGGCCCGACGACACCCCCGTCTTCGACCACCTCTCCGCCACGTTCCCCGGCGGCCGCACCGGGCTCGTCGCGCCCAACGGGTCCGGCAAGACGACGCTGCTGAAGCTCGTCGCCGGAGTGCTGCGGCCGTCGTCCGGCAGCGTCGCCGCCGACGGTGTCCTCGGCTACCTGCCGCAAGACCTGCCGCTGAGCGGGGAACCGTCCGTCGCCGAAGTCCTCGGTGTCGCCCCGGTTCTGCACGCCATCGCGGCCGTCGAGTCCGGTGACGCCGCCGAAGCACACTTCACCACCATCGGCACCGACTGGGACATCGAGGAACGCACGCGCGCCCAGCTCGACCGGCTCGGCCTCTCCGATCTGACGCTGGACCGCTCGCTGAGCACGTTGTCCGGCGGCCAGATCGTCTCGCTGGGCCTCGCCGCGCAGCTGCTGAAACGACCCGACGTGCTGCTGCTCGACGAGCCGACCAACAACCTCGACCTCGACGCCCGGCGCAAGCTGTCCGCCGTGCTCGACGACTGGTCCGGCTGCCTCGTCGTGGTCAGCCACGACCGCGCGCTGCTCGACCGGATGGACCGGATCGCCGAGCTCGACCGCGGCGAGATCCGGTTCCACGGCGGGAACTTCACCTCCTACGAAGAGGCCGTCCAAGCCGCGCAAGAGGTCGCCGAGAAGAACATCCGCAACGCCGAGCAGGAGGTCAAGCGCGAGAAGCGGGAGATGCAGCAGGCCCGCGAGCGCGCCGCCCGCCGCGCGAGCACCGCGTCGCGCACCCTCGGCAACGCCGGGCTGCCCAAGATCTTCGCCGGCACCATGAAGCGCAACGCCCAGGAGTCGGCTGCCAAGGCGGACGGCACGCACGCGGCGCGCGTCGGCGCGGCCAAGGCCAAGCTCGACCAGGCCGAGCGGGCGCGGCGCGACGAGCAGAAGATCAGCCTCGAGCTGCCGCAGACGGCGGTCCCGGCCGGCCGCACGCTCTTCCTCGGCGAGCACCTGCGGGCGCGCGGCCTCTTCCCGGACGGCGTCGACCTGGCCATCCGCGGCCCCGAACGGATCGCGCTCACCGGACCCAACGGCGCCGGGAAGTCCACGCTGCTGCGGCTGGTGAACGGCGATCTCGAGCCGGACAGCGGTGCGGTGTCGCGGGCGGACGGCCGGATCGCGTTCCTCTCCCAGCGTCTCGACCTCCTGGACGACGACCGCACGGTGGCCGAGAACCTGGCCGCGGCAGCTCCCGCGTTGCCGCCCGCGCAGCGGATGAACCTGCTGGCGCGCTTCCTGTTCCGCGGCTCGCGGGTGCACCTGCCGGCCGGCGTTCTCTCGGGTGGGGAACGGCTGCGCGCCACGCTGGCCTGCGTCCTGTTCGCCGAGCCGGCGCCGCAGCTGCTGTTGCTGGACGAGCCGACGAACAACCTCGACCTCGTCAGCACGGGACAGCTGGAGGGCGCGCTGACGGCGTTCCGCGGCGCGTTCGTCGTCGTGAGCCACGACGAGCGCTTCCTCGAACGCATCGGGATCGACCGGTGGCTGCGGCTGGAAAACGGTGACGTACACGGGTGACGTCGTGCGACGGTCGCCGGGCTCCGGCCGGATTCCTAGCGTGGTGACGTCATTCGCCGAAAGGAAGAACATGTCCGAAGTGACCTACACCGCCGTCGCCACCTCCACCGCGGAGGGCCGCAACGGCGGCCGCGCGACCTCCGACGACGGCGCGCTCGACGTCACCCTCGCCGTGCCCAAGGCTTTCGGCGGCGCGGGCGACGGGACGAACCCGGAGCAGCTGTTCGCCGCGGGCTGGGCGTCGTGCTTCGTCGGCGCGGTGCGCCGGGTCGCGGGCGCGAAGAAGGTGCCGCTGAACGACCTCGCCGTCGTCGCCGAAGTCACCCTGCACCACGACACGGAGGCGGGCGAGTTCGAGCTGAGCGCGGTCCTGCACCTGGAGGCGACGGGCATCGACCAGGCCACGGCCGACGAGCTGGTGCAGGGCGCGCACCAGGTGTGCCCGTACTCGAAGGCGACACGCGGCAACATCGAGGTCACCCTCGACGCCACCGTCGTCTGATCCGGTCGTGGGGGGGGGGGGGGGGGGTGGACACGCGTGGCCCGCACCCCCCCCGGCAGAGGGGGGGCCGCCCCCCACCCCCGGGCGGCCGGGGGGGCGGGCGGCCGGGGGGGGGGGGGGG